>JAEEYV010000039.1 GCA_016288295.1 Alphaproteobacteria bacterium | reverse complement strand
TTGAAGATCAGATCCGAGTTGTAATTTTAAGGTAGAGCTTGCGTTTTTATTATTGATGATTTGTATTACATCTTCAGGGGTTAAACTTTCAAATCCACCGATAAGATTTATAGCTTCTAGCGTAATTATACCGGATGAGGTCGTAGACTCTGATGTAGTAATTTTATCAGCGGTTTTGGTGGTACCATCAATGTCTATACTATATTTTAAGCCACCGGTGCCGAGCGTAACCGTATCAATGGTGTTTGAATCGATATGTTCATTTCTTTGGTCAATTTCTCCGCCATTGTTGTCGGTTGTCAGAGAGGCAATACGATCGAAATTTCCGTAAGTGGTGTCGCCATTTGTTTGAGTAATTTTGCCTAAAATTAATTTAGCACCATTGTATAAATTTACACTGTTTTTAGATATAGTGTTATTAAATACGTAGGTGCCACCCTGAACGCCATCTTTGTTGTTAATGTTGATTGTACCGCTTGCAGCTCTGAGGGTACCGCCAAATGAAATTTTTTGGCCGGTAGCAGCGTTTAGTGATATCGTACCGCCATTATTGTATATGTCGCTATAATTTTCGCCGGCTTTGTTGTTATAAAAAACAATGTTTTTATCTGTGGCATCTATAGATATATTTGCGTTACTATTTACATATATAGCTCCGCCGTATGAAGCTGCAATATTGCCAAGAAAACTTCCACGAATGCTACCATATGTGGCGCCGCCGCCTACGTATATGGCACCACCGGAACCACCGGCCTGATTATTAATGAAATCACCGATAATATTATTTATTTTTGCGGTACTATTTGCGTATGTATATATTGCACCGCCATTTTCACCCGCGACATTGGCAATAAAGTCTCCGGTGATGGTTCCAATGGTTTTGGAAGTATGATAAATTGCACCGGCATTTTTGACAGCACTGTTGCCAATGAAATCCCCAGTGATTGAATTCCTGTCTCCATCTTTTGTATAAATTGCCCCACCGCCAATAGATGAACTGGATGTGGTTGTGGTACCTTCAGATCTGTTGGCAATAAAGTTACCGATTATATTATCAATTGTCTGACTAGTTCCAATGTTGAGTGCACCGGCATTTTCTGCAGATGCCACGTTACCAATAAAATTGCCAATAATAGAAGTTATTATGGTTTTACCACTGATTGCAACAGCTCCACCACCATAGGTATGTGAGGTAAAGTTGTTAATAAAATCGCTCTTGATGGTGTCGGTATAGCTGAATGGGGAAGAATTCTTATCAACTTTGAGTAATATTGCACCACCTTGCTCCGTTTCGTGGATATTAAAAAATAACTTATTATTGACAGCGAGTGTTGCTTCCTCGGCTCCGGTTCTACTTTCATTTGCATAACGTGTTTCTGTTTCGGTATAACCAGTAGGGAGGGTGTACTGGTATACATAGTTTTTGACAGATGAGTCCCCTGTGACATGCGGTATCGTGAATGAAATGGAGCCGGTGGCTGTTCCTGTCTGTTCATTCCAAGAAGGATCGGCTGAGCCTGTTGACCAGGTAATGTTATCAAAATTTTTAAGGTTGATGTTGTAATATTGTGTACTTCCGCTTCCATCATTGATGGCAAAGTCATAATTGTCTGATGTTGCGGTTGTTTGCTCCCATGCGGTTCCGGCCACTGCCGGTGCTGAAAGAAAGAGAGTGCTGAAAAGCAAAGTGGCTACTGTGGTCAATTTATTGTTTTTTATAGTTTTTGTTGATTTGTAAAACAACATTGTTTTTTGTCCTGTCAAATTTGTACTAATCTACCCACTATAAGATACTATATTATGTTTTATAATATTTAAAATAGTTTTAATTTTAAGAGAATATCGTGCAAATATTGTGTGACCTTCCTATCTAATTTTACACTTATGGTCAATAAAATCAAGATTATTTATTTTTTAAATTATGATTTACAGCAATTGAGACGTTTTTAAAAACAGAAATTTGAAATAATTGTTTTGTTGTTGCAATCCAGCATATTTTTTTGTATAATACAGGTATAATTTGTCAATTAAGGCAAAAAATATTGGAGGAAGTATGAAAAAGGAGCAAGTAGTATATTTAGAGTATCTCAGTGAATTCGGTGCTTATGGGGTAAGGAAAGATGTTATATCCGAACTTAAAGCCAAAGGAATTGTAGCCAAGATTTTGTTACCAGAAGAAGTAAAGAAAAATGATGCTTCGGACAAGCCAACTCTCGGTTTTTTATTGGGGCAGGATAAATCAGAAAATGGGGTTGAATATTATTCAATAAGCAAAAGTTATATGCAGGCAATTATGAATACCGGCGTAAATGTGCAATTTTTGGATTATGATAATGCCTATGCGCAGATGCGTAATTGCGATGGGGCAATTTTGCCCGGTGGGTCGTTTAATAATCCAGAAGAATTTTATATTGATGGTAAAAAGTTGGGAGATTATGTAGGTAAGCGTTATTTTGCTTATCGTACAGTTATTGAAGAAGCGTATAAAAAGCAAAAACCACTTTTGGGAATTTGTGGTGGTGCTCAGATGATAGGTGCTTTGTTAGGTAATATGAAAATGTATCGTAATTTGAAAGAAGAAATTCCTCATCCGGCGGTGCATAACCCAAAAGCGGATACAGATGTAAGAGTTCATCGCATAAAGTTGTTAAAAGGAACACCAATTTTTAAAATTATGGGTATTAGTGAGGATGAAAATTATGTCATTATAAATTCAAGACATAATCAGTCAATGGTACATGATGTGTTGCAAGATTATGTTAAAGGTACGCCAAAAATTAAAATGAAAATATATGCAATTTCGGATAGTGATGGTATTCCTGAAATGTGGGGAAATGATGAGGCCGGTATTTTGTGCATTCAAGGGCATCCGGAAGACTTGGTGAGTGATAGTAAAATGCAAAATTTATATAATTATATTGCAACAAAGGCTAGTGAATATAAAATGCGTCGTAAGGTTAAATCTTTGCCAAAATGCAACAAAGAGTCTAAGGTACGTTAAAAAAAAGCCTCCTTACCGGAGGCCTTTTTTATTTAAGAATAGATTATCTGTGATTTTTATTCTTGTTGTATATTAATGCAGATATTTTATCTTCCATGCGTTTTAACATGTTAGGTAGTTTTTTATTTCGTAAGCTTGTACCTAACATATAGTCCATTTTGAATGCAAGTATTTTACGCTTTTTAGCTAACTTGCTACCATTAAAGTAAAAATCTCGCCAATTTATGGTTATCCTTCTAACATTTTTTGAAAATTTGATAATGAATGTTTTTTTATAATTTGGGTATCAGATAATAAATTTTCTTGTATGTTTTTATATTCACTATCCGCAATATTTATTGCATTTAGTATTGCTTCAGGAAATTTATCATTACATTCATAAATAATGCTATTCTTATCGTTAAATCCATATATGTCGGCAAATGTTTTATGAATAATACAGGGTTTATTGAAACCATAAATTAGTTGAAAAGTTCCACTTGTTCCACTATTTATATATCTTCTATGAGCTTCTATTTCGGGGTCTAATAATGGTAAGATAAAATCAGATTTTATTAGTTCATCAAACATCGTTTTATAGTCAACTCTGCCTAAAATATTAAAATATGGTTTTATATCTTTAAGGGTGTCGTCTAGCTCTCCTCTTCCAATAATTGTTACTTTGAAGTTTGTATTTCCTGCATAATATAATTTCTTTACAGCATCAATTAACAAAGAAAAATTTCTTCTTTTTTTTGACAACTCACCTATAGAAATAAAATTAACCACGTTTTGATTTTTGAAATTTTTAAGTTTAAAATTTCCGAAATAATGCGGATTAACAACACATTTTTCTAGTTCCGTTTTTTTTGAAGGGTTGGCTAGTATTATTTGATTAGGTTTATAAAAATCATTTATTTTATCAATATGGTGCTGGACGTAAATATTAGCTCTTCTACCCTCTGGTACATTATCATAATATTCAAATAAATCCAAACCTTCCATATTAATATCATTCTCCTTAAAATATACTCGTTTGGAATTATATATAATTCGTTCGTATTTGCTAAAGTCGTATGTTTTTAGTATTTTATCAAATGTTATTTTATTAAATTCAAAAACTTTAATTCTGTCATCATTATCTAATGATGTAAATATTTCCTCTGTATAATATCTTGTTATTATCTCAACATTAAAACCTAAATCGATCAAATATTTGCAATAGCCGGGAATTGTTTCCCAATGACAATTATTTATCTCAATTATTAAAACGGTATTAGGGTTAATAATATGATTTATGTATAATTGATATTGCTTATTATTGAAAGGGGATTTGAATTTTAATTTTAAACCAAAAAAATTTAATGTTAGGTGATTTTTTTTTATTGAAAAAAAAATATTTTGCATTTTAATCATTATCTTTCTTTTGAGTTTTATGAATATTTTAGAGCCTAAATTAGTAAAGCAACATTAGTTGCTACGTTGGTTATTAGTATAGGAAAACGTTATTCTCCAAATGTCCAGCGGAAGCCGGTTTGTAGAGCTACGCCAGTTCTTCCCCCGTTTTTGATTGTGGTTTCGCAAAATGCGGTAAATTTGTTGCCCCATGATTTTTGGACACCGGCACCATATTGAATATACGGTTTTACAGACATTTCAGGAAGCAGGTATTCGTCCGCATAGGCTTGGGTCTTGTCCATGATGTTATACATTATGTTCATGCCCAAATATGGCTGCCAATTGTTTTCTAAATTAGCTATTGCTTCTACACCCGGTGCAATTTGAACCGCATTCAGATTTTCGCTTTTTATTTTGACATGAGCGGAGTTTTTATAGTCAGATGTGTTTACAGACATAAAACCTAAAAATACTGATGGCTGAACGATTAGTCTTCCTTGAGCAAATTCAAAGTTGTAACCAGTTTTGTTGGCAATGCCGGTTGTCAGTACTGAGAATTTGTCTTTTCCATAACTTGTAGATGCTTTGTTACTGCTGGCTCCGGTTGATACGGTTATACCGGTGAAAAAGTTGTCTTTATACAGTGTTCCGGTAAAGCCAAGTACTCCGCCGGTTTGGTTGATTTTGACATTTTTGTATGACTGATGTCCGCCGTTGTATCCGATAAAGGCCGATACAATGGCTTTATATCCGTTGCCAAAGTCGTTAAGCTCGGTGTCGGCGCCGTATAACATTCCGTAGGTGGTATTTGATATTTCTGTGCCGTTTTTGAGGTCAACTTTTTCATAACCGCCATATGGTTTAATCCACATAGAAGAAGCTGTTTCGGGCAAAGCCTTTTGATGAGTGGCGGAAGCTGCTTTACGGGCAGATTTTTCGGCAGCGGTACGCTCAGCAAGTGAATATTTGGTATATCTTTCCATGTGGTAGAAACTGTCTTGTAAAACTTGTGATTGATTCAGCATTCCGCCAACAAGTGACGCAATCGGAGTGGCTACAACCGATGGATTAAAGTCATCAAATTTGTTGCCTGCGCCGTTGTAGGTCAACCATCCGTCTGATATGCTACCGCTAAACTTTTTGATAGCAGTCATGATTGATGGAAGTTCAAAATAATCAGAGGTTACATTGTCACGTCCTAAATTTGTGGTGTCACCGAGGTGAATTCTGATATCGCCTTGAGTTGGAGCGCCAATGAAGTTAATATTTGAAACATTAAATATGCCACCATTATTGGTAATATTTGCGTCAAAAGTGTCTGATTGCAAGGTTGATAAATTAAAATCAATAGCAAGGTCTGATTTTTCATTAAGATTGACATTGCCTAGGTTTGTATTGGTGAGATGGTTATCATTAACGTCAATAGCACCACCGTTGACATTAAAGGCTGATGCCTGAGATATGTCAGCGTTTTGGCCAAAGCGAAGGATTGAATTATTCAATGATAATTGAGTTCCTGATATGGTGTTGTTGATAGTGAATATTCCGCCGGTAGAAATATTGACATTGCCGGTTGAGTTACCAGTTATGTCGTTTATGGTTTTGGAGCCGCTAATGTAGTTGAGGGTTCCGTTGTTGTTGATAGCGGAGTCTGAAATCAGTGTTTCAGAATTTGTTGTTAAGGTGTTATTGTTGGTTATTTCGGCAGCGGAAATAATACCATTGTTGGTGGCAATACCGTCATTTACAAAAGTTTTCTGATTGATAGTTGACTGGTTGTTGAAGTTATCAGATTGGTTGGTCAAAGAGCCATCTGTACCTTCAATTGTGCCGGTATTGTCAAAAGTACTGCTAACAACCATATTGCTATTGTTGCTGATTGTACCGGAATTGGTGGTTGTGCCGGAGCCGTCAATATTGAGTTGGTTGTTGTTAACAATGTTTCCGGTAATCTCAAGGTTATGCCCGTTGAGGTTTAGGGTGCCGGTGTTTCCAACGTTGATTGTTCCGAGGTTATCAAGTTGATCGGTAACTGTTACTGTGCCATCGATAGCAAGCAAAGAAGCTGCAGCGGTTTTAATTGTGCCTTGTTCTACATTGGCGTTGTTTCCAATTGTGGTTGTTCCGGAAATAAGGTTAAATGTGCCATCTGAGGCGGTGGCGTTTGATATGGCACTGTCTATGAGGTTGTTGCCGGTCAAATCAAGGTTGCCATTGTTGACAATGCCATTGATGTTATCTTTGATATCGACATTATTTAAGGCCAAAGTATTTCCTGTTCCGACAGTGGCTACGGTATCTGCTCCGATGATTTGAGTATTGTTAATTTCAACAACAGTTGTTTGATTTGATGTTATGTCAAACAGATTGTGTCGTTGTCCATCGCTATCAGTGCCGTTAATCGTGGATTTTTGACCGTTATCATTTTGAACACCGTTAATAACGAGTTTGCCGCCGGCAGTGGTACCAGAATCTTTGATTACAGTATATTCATCATCTGCGGTGTCAAAGTTGAAATTTCGTTCAGAAGTTGTTTCAAACTGATTGACAAGAGCTAAGTTGTCTGCTTTGTCGGTATATACTTTATCTCCTTCTGAAACATGAACAGCCCAAGTGATAGAATCTTGTAAAATGTTAGAGCTGTCAGATCCGGTAACACTGATTGAAGATTCAATTGTTGTGGTTATAGTATAGCCACCAAAGTCGTCATTCCAATTGATGTCCGGACCACTCCATTCATCTGAGCCGGTTGTTTCTCTGGTTTTAGTGCCATTATATTCATCTAAAACATCACTTCCTAGTGTAATGGTGGTGTATTCGTCGGCACCATATAAAATTTGTTGTGTTATATTGAAATCTTCTTCTAAATCTTCGATATTTATACCTCCGGTGAGGTTTATGTCTGAGATAACTATATTTCCGGTGCTGTTTGCGCCATCAACGGTAATTGTATCGGATTGGATGTTAGAAGTATCGCTTATATCCAGATCCATTGCAAAATTGAGATCACTGTTGAGGTCAATCGCTCCAAGACTGAGGTCTTGAGCGGTATCATTAATTGCATTCAGAGTACCATGGTTGTCGTCGTTAGTAAGACCATCCAAGTTAAGGCTTCCGGTTGAGCCGACAGTAATTGTACCATCATTTTGTAAATTTATGGTGTTGCCACTGACATCGGCATTGAAAATATAGTTTCCGCCCATATTTTCGGTATCAGAATTGATGTTAATTTGTCCTGCATTACCGTCGATATTATCGTTGAATGTGATACTGTAATCTTCTTTGGCATTGAGATTGACGGTTGCTTCGTTGTATATAGCGTTAGATTCACCGTTTTCGACAACAAAGATTCCGTCTTGTTCGGAAATATCAGCATATTGTGTGTTGCCGGTAAATTCTACATCTTGATTTTGGGCAATGATGTTGATAACCGTTTGTACATAATTGTCGTGTTGCATATTGGCAATAGCACCGCCGTAACCGTTTGTGGCGTTGTTTAAGAATGAGGAGTCAATAAAAGTAATATTGCTGTCAATGTTGTAAACAGCACCACCGCCGGTGTAATCAGTATCATAACCGATTGCATAGTTGTTTTCAAAATTACCGGTAATGCTGTCGATGATAGCTTTTGAACTGTATATTGCACCGCCGTTGGCGTAGTCACCATAAGCGTAATTGCCTTCAAAGTTACTGTTGATTTTTCCGATATGTCCGATGGTTGTGCCGGTGCCGGTGTTTTCGTTATAAATGGCACCGCCTAAAGCTCCGCCGGATGCACTCATAGCGTAATTTCCTCTGAAATCACCGGTAATGGCACCAATCCTTGCCATAGTAGTTGATCCGAGATTATTATAAATTGCTCCGCCTTGAGCTCCGACATCGCCTTGGGCATAGTTGCCGATGAAGTCGGCAATGATTTCTCCGATTGTGGCGTTTGAAGTAGCATTATAAATAGCGCCACCATTAGCAGAGTTGTTGTCTGATAAAGCATAGTTCGCAATAAATGAGCCGACTAAGTGGCCAATGGTAGATATATTTTGATAATTGGCAATAGCGCCGCCATTAGCGTTTTTGTTGCCGGTAGAAATGTAAGCGGCACTGCTGTATGTGTAATTGCCGATAAAATTGCCGGTGATATCGGTGATTTTACCATTTTGGCGGTTGGAAATTGCACCGCCGTATGAGTGATTGTTGGAAGATGAAGTATAATTGCCAACAAAGTCGCCATTAATTGAACCGATAGAAGATGCATTGTGTATGGCACCGCCGTGCACATCGGAATTTGATGTTGCATAATTTGCAATAAAGTTTGATGCAATTGTACCGATTGTACCATTGATGTTGGAAATTGCTCCGCCAAAGCTACTGGTATTGATTGTGGCGTAGTTTTGAACGAAATCACCGGTTATAGAGTTAATTTGTCCGGCATTGTAAATAGCACCGCCGTTTCCTTTTGGGGTATGATTTTCTATGAAATATGAAGCGATATTGCCGATTGAATAGCCACTCTGGTTGTTAATGGCGCCGCCGGTTTCAGATGAATTACTTAGATTGTAAAAATTAAAGCCAATAAGATTAGCACCTGCTAAGTCAGCTTTTTGCCGATTGTGTTGCGGATCGGTTATGTATGTTACAGCTACGTTGCTGTCAGATGTTTCACCAGTTTCGTTTAATACTAAATGATTGTTTTCAGTGTCCCATTGAAAATATTTGGTGGCAATTTTTCCGGCTTCGTAAGATGTGGGGTTGATGTTTTGTGCATTATCATAACTTCTCGGGTTTATATTGTAGTATTTGTCGTTTATGATTATGCTGGTGTCTGTCGGAGATGTGGTTTCGGTGATGTTCGCCGTGTTTAAAGAAAGTTGGGAAACCGCATCCAAATCGATTGTATAGCCTACACCATTGATATCAAAAAGGACGTTTTCACCTTCTGAGGCTTCTTTCAAAAAAATATTGCCACTGCTAGCGAGTCTGGTAAGGATAGCTCTTTCGTCATCAGAAGGAGTAAAGTAATATGTTTTACTGTCAATGGTATTGCCATCTTGGGTTCGAAATATTATAGCTGTATCACCGTTACTGCTTGAAGTGGTCAAGGTGTATGCTTCTGCAGAGCGGGAGTTGGCAAAGTCAGTCAGGTCTGTTTGGAGTGATGATAAAGTATCGTCGGCAAAAGACTGAGAAGCAATAAGTAAGAATCCTAATGTACTTGCCTTTAAAAAGTTTTGCATGGCAATAGTCCTAAAAAAGTAAGTGTTGAAGCGAAAATAAGCTAGCTACTACATTGATTATGCTATAAGTGTTAAATTTTAGTTAAAAGGTGAAGTGTGAGTAATAAACTATTGATTTGACAATAAATATGATGTTTTGTATTTTGCGTTAAAAGAGTCTTTGCGGAGGAATAAATGAGAGTCGGTTTGGTACTTGAAGGCGGGGCAAAAAGAGGAATTTATACGGCAGGTGTGCTTGATGTAATGTTGGAGCATAATTTGTTGGCTGATGGTGTGTTTGGAGTTTCGGCCGGGGCGATACACGGTTGTTCTTATGTTTCAAAGCAGATTGGCAGAAGTATACGTTATAATATGAAATATGGAAATGATTATCGCTTTATGAGTTTTAAGTCATTGTTTTTGACCGGTAATATGGTCGATACCGAGTTTTGTTATCATGATTTGCCGGAAAAACTCGATCCTTATGACAATGATGTTTTTATGAAATCGGGGATAGAATTTTATGCAGTGTGCTCAAATGTTGAGAGCGGAAAGCCGGAGTACATAAAATGCAAAGATATGTTTGCGGATATTGATTATATCAGGGCTTCAGCTTCAATGCCTTTGGTGTCACAGATTGTGGAAGTCGGCGGAAAAAAGTTGCTTGACGGTGGAATTGCTGACAGTATTCCGCTAAAAGCGGCGGAAAATCACGGTTTTGAAAAGAATATTGTGGTTTTGACGCGTCCGCAGGGATATCGAAAAAAGAAAGCCTCGTTAAGGTGGCTGATTGCTTGGATTTATCGTAAATATCCGAACTTTGTAAAAGCTTTTATTGAACGCCCGGAGATGTATAATGCCGAGCTTGATTATATTGAAAAACAGGAAAAAGCCGGCAAAATTTTGGTGATTAGACCAAGTCGGCTAGTAAAAATAAGTAAAATGGAACAAAATTTGGATATTGTCCGTGAAATGTATGATTTAGGACGGAGTGATGCTTTGAAAATGATTGATAAAATAGAAAAATATATGAAATAGTTTTTTTGACAAATGTATTGACAAAAACAAGAAAGCATGTTAGCTTTAGCGAAGTTTTATTTATTATTTTTGATATTATGGATAAGATTGAAAGTTATTTTAAGTTTGAAATTACGCAGACGGTGGCTGTTTTGTTCTACAAAGTCCGTATGGGTGATGGCAAACGCTGGTGGCTTGAAAAAATTGACGGAGGTTATGTTCTCCACCAACTCTATCCTGAAGGAAAAGAAAAGCAGGATAACCAATCCAAGGTGGAGCTCAGGGGTGAGCATACTATGGTTATCACAACTGTTCGTGGGTTTGTCTATACGATTGTAGACAAGGAACCTGACGGTGCCGAAGTGAGCTACCATGGTCCGCTCAATTCGATTCTTATGCAGTCGCTGATGCCCCGTATGACCTATGTGCCCAAAACACTCGTCGGCATGAACAATCTGATGGATGACTATGTGCCGATTGATGAGTTTATGGCACTTCGAGCTGAGCGCCATGGAAATGAACCCAATCCTAGAGATGCAAAATCTCAGGTAAACAGGGTTTTCTACAACGAAATTCCTGGATTGCCAAAGTTCAAAACAGGGAGAGTGCGTAAGTTTGATACAAGGCATAAGCGCAAGCGCTGAGTATCTTGGTGTTGCAACTGTAGCAAAGGTTCGGAGTAGTCCGAACCTTTGCTATTTTAAATAAGGGGCAAAGATGTCTTCGGGCGGATATTTACCGTGACGGGATACATTGTCAACACGGGTTAAAATATCCTCATCAAAATAAACGTAAACATAATCAAGATTGTAATGGCGGGCGCCGGTAGTGTATTCACCATTAGGAATGCCGGTTACGGAAATGTAGCGATATTCGTACACTTGTTGTCCGTCTTTGGTATAAATTTGTTGTGGTTGACCATATTTGGCAATTAATTGTTCAGGCGAAGTAATATTGCTGTCAATGTATTTGCGAGCTTGAGCCGAGTTCGAAAAATCGGAATTACCGACCGAAGCACAACCACTTATTAAAAACAAAAATGTTAAAGCAAAAGATTTATTCATTTCTTTACCTCTTTGGCAGAAGTATCAACCCAAGAAAGCAGTCTGACCGTTAAAGGAGAAGATGTTTGTTTTTGTAAAGCGCTTAAAAAGCGTGGTGGCAGGGTATCAATTTGATTTTTTAGTTTGGTAACGGTTATGATTTCCTGGCTTTTTTGATTGGTATCAGGGTGTTGTTTTTCTTCTCCGGAAGAAATGGTTTGTGTGTCGAGACAACCAAGATAAACTACATCACCGGTAGCAATGTTAAAATGGCCATGGTAACGGTCGGCATAATCAACATGAGTACTGAGGTATCCGGAACGTCCGTAAAGAGTGAAGTTTTTGAGGGTATAAATGCCGGGGTTCAGCATAAAGACAGAGGTGTCATCAATGTCAAAAGTGTATTGCTTGCCGTCATAGTCAGCAAAGGTTAGTTGGCCGTGGAGCTTTATGGAAGAAGGAATATTGTTTTGTTCCTGAATAATGACAACTGCTTTGCCACCATAGCTGAATATTTCGGGATTAAAAGTATGTTCAACGGTTGCAACGTCATTTTGATCCGGAAAGTGCGGAGTAGCACATCCGAAAAGCATAAAGGCAAGTAATAAAAAATAAAATCGTCGCATTACTATCACCTGTTTTTTATTATACGATTAATGTTAGCAAAGTGATAAATTTTATGCAAGCTTAAAAAAATAAAAAAAAGACTGCGGACTTGGAGAACCGCAGCCTTTTGGTGACTAAACTATGCGAGTTTAGAAGTTATATTGGAATTGAACACCAACCATGTTACTGTAGTTGTCATGTTCAGCCTTGATGGTAGTTGGTCCCACGAGTGGATTGTTTGCTGTTTCATGAGTCCTGCCTTTAGCCATAAATAGGTGGGCATAACCGATATCAAATTGCCAATTTTTAGCTTGATAGCTGGCTCCCAATGTTGCCCAATAACGAGTTGAATCCGGAATACGTACTGTACGGTGGAACTTGTCGCGAATCGGAGTCGGGTCGTAAGAAAGACCGGCACGGAATGTCCATTGCGGAGAGTAGTAGTAATCTACACCCAAAGAGTAAGTCCAAGTATTTTTCCATTTTTCAGGAACATCGGCTCTTCCTGCTGGAGAACTCATAACAAAGTCATCAAAAATATCCCACTTGGTCCAACGAACTGCACCGGAAAGGCCGAATTTATCGTTCATTTTGTGATATGCTGAAAACAACAATTGGTTCGGCAAAGTCATTTTAGAAACACCGGGATAAGTACCGTCAATTCCCTGCATGACATTTTTGATAGTATGATCGCCGGTAACTTTTTGAGCGGTGTTTAAGCGATAAGAAACACCGAAGCGGGTATCCTTTACCGGTTCATACATAATGCCAAAGTTGTAGGCAAACTCCCAACCGTCAAGATCAAAACGATTGTGAGAGCCTGGATTTGTCGGATTGAGAGTGTTCATTAGGTCACCATGAACATAGCGATAAATCAAAGTTGCGCCCAAGGTAATTTGATCGGTAACTTTGTAAGCTCCGCCAATAGCTGTGTCGATAACGTCCAACTCGGTGCTTATGCCGTGAGTAGCTCCGAACCAATCTTTGTTATAGATAGAAGCCAAGCCGAACGGAGTATAAACGCCGCCGCCGATTACGGCACGATCGTTGATTTTATATTGTGCGAATCCTGATGGAAGGAATTTATAAAAATTCATTTTACCATAAGGTCTGTCAGCAAAAAATCGCCCTCTGATATTGCCGTCAACAAAAGAATGCATTTGTACGGTTGATAAGCCAAGTTGTCCGCCGGTGCCTTTCAAAATCATACCGGCAGGGTTGAAAGAAATGGCAGAATAGTCATCGCCGACAACACCGATACCGGCAAAAGCACGGCCGAGGCCGGTAGCCGAATATTCGTTAAGTTGATAGCCGGAAGCGTTGGCATTATTAGCGGCAATAAGGCTCAATCCCAACAGTAAAAACTTAGTATAATTTTTCATGAAATTAGTCCTAACAGTTAACAAATAAATTTGTTGCTTATAGTAATGAGTTGTGTTATTTAGTAAAGTAGGCACCGTGAGGGAGAATAGTTTCCGTTTGGAAACAATTGTATATTTTCTGCGGGTAAGGTGAGGTTAAAATTGTTGAAAAAAACTGATAAGACTCTGACAGAAATTGTGTTTGATGTGATAGGCGATCGCTGGAAAGTGAAAATTGTTGAAAGCTTGTTGCAGGGTACGCAACGTTTTGGCGAGCTCAAAAAATCGGTCGGGAACATTACACAAAAGGTTTTGACTTCCAATTTGCGCAAGTTGGAAGAACATGGTGTGCTTATTCGTAAGGTATATGCGCAAATTCCGCCAAAAGTTGAGTATCGGTTGACTGCGTTGGGTAAAAAATTGAAACCGATGATTGATTCAATGATTGAGTGGGGAACGGAATATACCTCTAAAATGGGAGGTATTTCCAAAAAATGGTTCGGAACAGAAGAAAATAATAAGGTTGAGCCCAAAAATAAAGATAATGAAGATGAAAAATCTTGTTGATTAGACGTGTCTAAAATTTAACCTGATTTTAATTAATGGGATATATGCTTTAGGCTATACTGTTTTAGCCTGGAGTTTTTTATGAAAAAACGTTTCTTTTTTATGTGTTGTTTAATTGCTACAGTGTTTTGGGGAGTAAATGCTGAAGCTCAAATGTGGACAACAGCAAGTGGATTATATCGAAACGCACGAAACGGTAATTATAAAGCTATACAACGGGCTATAAGCTCAGGATACTCTATTGATACTCTAGATTTTGGCGGAAATACCGCATTGTGCTTGGCAATAAAAAATAATGATGCCAGAGCATATAGTGTTTTAAGAAGGTTTGGAGCAAGTATGCAACAGCCTTGTGTCAGAAATCTGAATGCCAGTCACTATGTGAGAGGATATCCCGGTGGTTATGGTTATGGAGCAGCGAACTCGAGTTTTAGTTGGACACCGGTTTATACGGCTACAACAGTAGCTGTTTTGGGTGGAGCAGGAGTGGCTGCGGTACTTGCAAGTAGCGATTCGGATTCATCAAAGGACAAAAAACATAATGGCGATGGTGGCGGTGATTATGTGCCGGATGTTGATATTGTTACAAGTTTAGATCCGGAATATTTTGAAACCGAGGAATACTTTATGGGTAATTTCTTGGATAAAATTAATGCTTCGGTGGCATATTCTCGTCTTTATGGGTTGGATGCCGATGGAAATTTAGCAACAAATGTAAAAAAAGTTAAGGTTGGAATTATGGATTCCGGCGTTTATAAAGACAATACAGATTTTGCAAATACCAACATAAAAGGTTTTAACTCAGATTATGGTCCGTGCTTAAACGGCGATAGGACTAATTGTTGGCTATATACGGACGGGACGCTTCATTTTACAGGGGACGCCGTGCAACCAGACTATTCCATGACACAAGAAGAATATAACCAGTGGGTAGCAAAATATGATCCAAATTATGACTGGGATAAGCGTAAAGATAACTTTATGCCGGATAGAGGTATGACAACTACACATATGCATGGAACCCATGTTGCAGGTCTGATAGCAGCGGACAAAAATGATGAGGGAATGCACGGAGTAGCTTTTTCAAATGCCGAGCTTGAAGTAGCAAGATGGGATTTAATGTCTTTACCGTCAAGTGTTATTTCGAAGTTAGTTGATAGAGGGGCTCAGGTTATTAATATGAGTTTTGGTGTGAGTGCCGATGATTATCCTGCATCTGCACTTACAGATGATTTTTACAGGCAAAATAAGGCAGCTTTTGATCTGTTGATCGTTTCCGGTTTTTTGAAAGCGGCGGATAATAATGTGGTTATGGTTATGTCGGCCGGAAACGACGGATTATCACAACCGGGATTATATAATGGTTTTGCGGGATTAAGTTCGCTTGAGGATGAACTGAAAGATTTATTTATTACAGTGGTAGCGACCGGGCATGATGGAAAAATTGCAAGTTATTCTAATGCTTGCGGTGTTGCTCAAAACTATTGTATTGCCGCACCGGGCGGTGATCAGGCGGAAATGCTCTATTCAACCGGAACATACGATGTTTCAACTTTCGGTATGATCGGAACTTCAATGGCAGCGCCGGTTGTTACCGGAAGTGTTGCTTTGTTGATGGGAGCTTATCCTTATTTATCGCCACAACAGGTTGTTCAGTTGTTGTTTGAAAGTGCAGATAAAAGCGGAGAATATGCAAATAAGAGTATTTACGGAAACGGAATGTTGGATTTGGCTGAAGCTACCAATCCCCAAGGATATTTGGGAACAATTTCGGGGTCAAGTGTTGATGGTGGTATCATGAATATCAGCTCGAGCAGAATTGCCGTACCATCAGTATTTAAGGAGTCTTTTGTAGCTAATATGCCGGAAAAAATGACGGTGTTTGATAAGTATAAGCGTCCGTTTGATATTAAATTTGATTCTGTGGTACAGACAACACATAGCGGTGAAAAAAACTTTAGAAATGATTTATATAATTTTTCTAGGCATAAAGATAAAAAAGTAGTCAGTAGCGACGGTTTTTCGTTTGGCTATGCGCCGTCATCATATAGTAATAACGACGGTGGTATAGGTATTGCTGACGTATCATATAAAACTGATGATGAGGAAACATCATTTTTCTTTGCTGAAAATAGTTTATATAGTTTGGGAACATATAACGATAAGGCCTTGTTTAATCCATATTTGGCTATGAACGATGCTTATGGCGCGTCGCACAAAATGTATTGGGATGATGATTGGAGTTTTAAAATGGGCTTTATGACCGGTGAAAACGGTTTGTACGACGGCGACAGCAGATATCATGATTATAACTTTGATAGTCGTGCATATGCCTTTAATGCCGAAGTTTCTTATAAAATGACACCAAAAATTAATGTTACGGCAATGACAGGTATGTTGGCTGAAGATGATGCAATGCTCGGCATGAACGGTAAGGGAGCTTTGGAACTTGGTGACAGCAATACTTATTATGCCGGTTTAATGTTAGAGTGGCAACCATTTGAAAATTGGAGTTTTGGCGGTGCATATTATCATGGTTGGACTGATGCTTCAAAAGTTTTTGGCAGTATGATAAGCACATCACAACTTATGAGTGATAGTTTTGCATTGGACGGGCATTATAATATAAATAAGACAGATGTTGTGGGTTTACAGATATCTTCTCCATTGAGAATTTATAACGGTCATGCCGATTTTGATATTGCAACCGGACGCGATAATTATTCAGATACGGTTTATCGTAAAAAAGTCAGAGCTAATTTGAAACCATCTTCTCGTGAGTATAAGTTTGCTTTGTATCACAATCGAGAAATAACCGAGAGCGTATTGTTTAAGAGTGAAGTGGCTGTTCGTTTACATCCCGAACATCAAAGAGATGCCGAAACAGACTATCGTGCAATGTTCGGACTTTCTTGGGCGTTTTAATATTGTTGAATGATTTTTTCAGCAGCTGATTTTCCTGAAGATAAAGCTTCAACAATTGTGGAGCCGCCGGTCTTGCAATCACCGGCATAGGTTATTTTGTCAGTGTCTTCAAAGTGAGGGGCATAACTTCCGATCGCTTTGATAATTAAGCTAAAATCAGGACGTTTAATGGTGGTTTCAGGTATTTCTTCAAGTTTGTTGCCGACAAATTTGGTTTTACAGGTATGAAGGGTTAGCAGATTTTTTTCAGTTTGAACCTTTTTAATTTTGGTCATACCTGTGAGATCGATACCGTTTTCAAGCAGATTTTTTCTTTCTTCGTTAGTTATGCGCATGTCGGAAATTCTACGGCGGATGAACATTTCGACATTTTGTGCTCCGGTGTTTCGGGCAGTTAGAGCGCAATCTGTTGCAACTGCTCCACCACCAATTATTGCAACATTGCCATTGGTAGCATATTTTTGAGGGTTATGCAAATAATCAATGTATGAAACGGTGAGCTCCTCGCCTTCGATATCAAGATTGATGACATTAGGTTCACCTGAGGCAACAATTATGTGTTCAAACCCCTGTTTAAGCAGTGATTGCGGATTTTTAATTACAGTATTGAAATGAGTTTCGAGCAAAGGATTATCTTTAATAAACCCCCATTCTTTGTTGATGACTTCAGAAGGAAGACGGTTTCCCGGAATAAGGTTGAGGGCTCCGCCAACCTTGTCAGAAGCTTCAAATATAATTACGTTGTATCCTTTTTTTAAGAGTTGAAAACAAGCTGCAATTCCGGCAGGTCCGGCGCCGATTATGGCAATTTTATGACCGTTTGAACGGGGAGATTTTAATGTGTCTTGAATGTTGTGGTGTTTTTCCATTATAGAAGCTTGAACTTTGGGAATATTGATCGGAAAGTCAAGTCGGCTTCGAGTACAAGCTTTCATGCAAAATTTATCCGGGCAGATCAGGCCGCAAGTCTGTCCCATGGGATTGGCATCAGATATTGACTTTACCGCGCCGCTATAGTTCCCGTTTTTTGCAAGTTGAATAAATTCCTGCGGATTGCAGCTGATTGGGCAAGCTGTCATACAGGGATGATTTTTGCAATTGAGGCAACGATTTATTTCAGCGTTAAGTTGGGCCTGATTAAGATAAATATTGTTATTCATCGGAAGCTTTCATTGGTTAGTCAATCTGTATACTTTACGCCATTAAAAGGCCAAAGAGTCAAGCCTTTTTGAAGGAAAATAAAATATTGGGCATAAAAAAACCTCCAATTGAAGGAGGTTTTTTAAATGAATTAAATTCAGTTAGAATACGTAACGCAAACCACCGTAAACTTCGTGATCATGGATTTGAGCTCCACGAATCTTACCAAAGTCAAAATAACGGTAACCGACATCAAGATTCAAACGATTGGTCATCTTAGCAGAAAGACCAGCACCGACTGACCAAGTGAAGTTTTCTTTCTTGTAATTGTAATTCATTGAATCGTTGTATGTGAAGTTGTATTCCATTTCAGTTAAACCGACACCAGCACTTAAGTAAGGTGTAAACCAAGAATATGGAGCTAAATCAAGATATACATTGAACATATAAGAGGTATAATCAAACTCTGCCTCTGATTTGCTGGTAAGAGGTGGTTCTCCTTCTCTTTCGATAACATCAGTATGATTTTCTTCATTAGTGTTGCGCCAGATATATTCAACTTCAGCACGGAAATATTCATAACGATAACCGAGAGCGCCACTTACCATAAGGTCAGTACCCCCAATGTCAAAACGGTTTTCACCTTTACTTTTATCGTCCAATGTAGGGCTTGAACCGCCACCACGGACTGCGAGGTAAATTCCGTCACATTCGGCACGAGCCGCACTGGCAGTTGCCAGTCCAAGTACTACGGCGGAAATACCAATCATCATTTTATTTAACATATACAGGTTTCCTTTTAAAAGTGTTAGACAAATATTTGTAACAATTCCGAAAATACAATAATTTTTGTATAAAATCAAGTTTTTTTATTAACTTTCTTTAGATTAAATAAAAATGTTGAAAAAAAAGTTAATATTGTGATATTTATGAAGCATGACTGATGGACAGGAAAATATTGAATCCAGAAATAGCGGAGGATTGAGTTCTTTAGCTTCAGCGGCATTGCCGTTGTTAAGAAAACTTATGCATAAAAAAGGTATGGTATCTGCTGATATTATAACAATGTGGGAACGCATTGTCGGAAATGAAGTTGCGCAATATACCATTCCCGAAAAATTGGAATTTGTTAAGGGGGCTCGGGACAGAGGAACTCTATGGCTGAAAGTACCCGGAGGAGCTTTTGCTTTAGAACTTCGACATAGAGAAAAATTTTTGGTTGAGCGTATTAATACGTTTTTCGGGTATAATGCTGTTGAAGAAATCAAGATTATACAAGATGTTGGCACTTTTAGAAGTTTAGAATCTAAAAGTAATCAACCGCCTATGCAAAAAAATCTTGTAAGCAAAGAAGAACAAAATTATATTAGCCGAGTAACCGAGGACATTACCAATGCCGAACTGCGAGAAAAATTAAGAGAGATTGGCGAGGTTGTGTTTAGTCAAAACCATAAGTGAGTTGATAAGTATGTTTGAGAAAAATGTAAAAATGATTAGCCGTTTTTTAGCAATCGTAGTAGTGTTTCTTTTGGCGGATGGTTTTTATCTTATGCAAAAAGGTTTTGTTGCAGGTCCAAACGGCATAGAACTGGTAAAAGTAGCTCGTGCGGAAGATGTGGCGGTTCGGAAAATTACTCCAGGTACTTTTAATATTGAAGCTACGCATGTACTTGGTAACCTGAATGCTCCAATTACAATTTATGAGTTTTCGTCGTTAGGATGTACTCACTGCTCGGATTTTCATTTGGGCGTATTGCCGCGATTGGAGCGAGAATTTATTGATACCGGAAAGGTAAAATTGGTTTTTGCGGATTTTCCAATTGATAAAAAATCAATGCAGGCAGCAATGTTAGCACATTGTTTTTCCGGTGAACAATATTTTGATTTTTTAGGAACGTTGTTTAAAAAGCAGGCAACGTGGGGGCTATCTTTTAAGAGTGAAAAACTTTTTATCGGCTATGCTCAGGAAGAAGGAATGAGCCCAGAAATGGCTAAGAAGTGCATGAACGATAACAGTGTGGCGTCTGAAATCTTATACGTTCGCCAGCAAGCAATGGAAAAACTTGATATTAAGGCAACACCTTCGTTTTTGATTCGTTCAGCAAATGGTGATGAGTTGATAACCGGTGTGCCCAGTTATTCAAAATTAAGTGAAATTTTGAATAAAAATTTGTAAGGTTAATAAGTCGGTAACTTTTGGGTAGTATAAGTTTTGAAACGCGAAAATATTCCTGAAGAACTGCGAGCATTGGAAGCAAAAATTTGTAAAATGCGCCAGGCAAAGGGGGATGATACAAATAAGAAAAGGTCGGGGCGTTATTCTGCGGCGAGAATCGGGTTGCAAGTTGCAACTGATTTATTGGCGGCAGTAATAGTCGGTGCCGGTATAGGATGGTTGCTTGATTCTATGTTTGGTACAAAGCCTTTAATGCTGGCTGTGTTTTTGCTATTTGGTGGCGCAGCAGGTTTTGTGAATGTTTATCGCACTGTTAAAGATGAAGAAAAACGAGGGAAAAGACAGGAGAGTTTATAGTTGTCAAATCCAATGGAACAATTTGATGTGAAAACGATTATTCCGTTGCACATCGGAGATTATGATATATCTTTTACGAATTCGTCGTTGTTCATGCTGTTGGCTGTGGTAGCGTGTTCGACGCTGTTTTTGGCGTGTCTTACCAAAAGAACTATCGTACCGCAGAAGGGGCAAGCTTTTGCAGAAATGGTGTATGACTTTATTTTCGGGTTGGTAAAGAGTAATGTCGGGACTGAAGGATTAAAGTATTTTAGTTTTATATTCTCGTTATTTTTGTTTATAGCTTTTGGTAATGTGTTAGGGCTATTTCCATATGCGTTTACTTTTACATCACATGTAGCAGCGGTGGGAGCATTATCTTTGTTGGCTCTGGTATTTAATATTGTGATTGGTATAAAAAAGAAAAAATGGGGGTATATTCATACGATTATGCCCAAAGGTATTCCTTGGGTTTTGGCACCTTTGGTTATGCCTATTGAAACAATTTCGTTGTTATCAAAGCCGTTTAGTTTGACTATTCGTTTGGTAGCAAATATGACAGTCGGGCATATTATGTTAAAAATAATAGCCGGATTTATTGTTGCGTTAGGAGTTGCAGGAGTTGTTCCGCTATTGTTTGACGCTATTATTATTGTATTTGAACTGTTTATAGCTTTATTGCAAGCTTTTATTTATACGGTTTTAAGCTGTATTTATTTGAGTGATGCAATACATAGTCACTGATTAATTATATTGAAAGGATAAAAAAATGGAACCTATGGCTTATATTGGTGCAGCAATTTGTGCTTTGACAATGACTGTTGCAGCATGGGGTGTTGCTAAAGTTTGGACGACAATTATTACAACTGTAGGACGTAATCCTCAGGTTAAAAAAGATGTTGATATTTATGGTTGGGCCGGATTTGCTGCCGTAGAAGCTATTGCTTTGTATGCTTTGGTTATTTCGTTGGTTATGTTGACCGGTGGTGGAAAATAGTAGGTACAGAGCTTAGTTATGCCACAACTTAATAGTGCAACGTTTGTATCACAAATTTTTTGGTTGATAGTCAGCTTTGTAATTATGTGGTTGGTTGTCGGTAAATTTGTTGTACCGAGAATCGGTGAAATTATTAAGCGACGTCAACGCAAAATTGATGATTGTATCTCTGCCGCCGAAGGTTTTAAGGCTTCGGCGGAAGAGCTGATTTCTCGTTATAATGCGGCAGTCGCAAGGGCTGAAGAGCAGGCTAATGATACTTGGCAAAAAGCTCAAGACGAGATAAAAAAACAGTCAGAAAGTTTGCAAACAGAGATGAATGAACGTTTGAAAAAGCGTTTGGAAGATAATGAGAAAAATTTGCGACAGTTTGAAAAAGCCGTAAAATCAAAAGTTGATGTGATGGCCGCTGATTTGTCGGAACAAATTGTCAGCAAATTGAATATTTCGGGTATTGGACGCGAAAAAATTGATGAGGCCTTAAAAAAGGATGTCAGCAATGGATGAAATGCTTGAAAACAGTGCAGGAAAAGAATTGATTGATGCTACTCAAGAAGCAGTAATCGGTGCCGTTAGTGATGTTGGTAATATCATTAAAACAACGACAGAAGAAATTTCTAATGGGCATCATGAAGTATTTTATCAATCTGCGGAGTTTTGGGTCGGTGTAGCTTTTGTTGCCGTTTTATGCTTTTTGTATAAACCAATTAAGAAAATTTTGTCAGCGTTGTTACAAAAACGTATAGATGGGGTTGTTGCGCAGATTAAAGAAGCCGAGCAACTCCGCGATGAGGCTCGCAATTTTTTGGCTGATTATGAGCAAAAAATTGATGGCATGCAATCAAAGGCTGATAAAATAATTAAAAAGGCTCAAAAAGATGCAAGAGATTTTAAATCCGAGGAGCTTAAAAAACTTGAAAATGATTTGGCAACTCAGGAAAGATATACTTCAACGGTAATCAAATCTTATGAACAAAAAATGATTAACGAATCGTCTATGATGGTTGTTAATAAGGCAATGAGAGCTTTAAAGATTGTAATTGCGGACGGATTGAGCGCAAAAGATCAAAAGAGTTTGATTGATAAGTCAATTGAAGCGATATCTGAACTGAAATAGCTTAAAATATTTTTTTGGAGCCACGCGAGTCAAAATGATTTTGCGTGGCTTTTTTGGTTTTGAATGCTAAAGTGATTTTTTGCTTGAAGAATCAATGTAAGTGTTATAAATTAAGCGCGAATTGTAAGTGAAAAATCGTAGTTTATATGATTTTTGTTTTTTAACTTTAATGCTAATAGGAGCACAGATAGACCATGAGTAAATGGGTATATACATTTGGAAACGGCAAAGCCGAGGGTGATGCCACCATGCGTAATCTTCTTGGCGGTAAAGGTGCTAATCTTGCTGAAATGAACAAGGTCGGTTTGCCGGTTCCTCCAGGATTTACAGTTACTACTGAAGTTTGTACATATTATTACAACAATAACAAAACTTATCCCGCAGATTTGAAAGAACAGGTAAAAGAGGCTGTTGCCGGTGTTGAGAAAATTATGGGCAAGAAGTTTGCTGATGCCAACAATCCGTTGCTTTTCTCGGTTCGTTCCGGTGCAAGAGTTTCTATGCCGGGTATGATGGATACGGTTTTGAACCTCGGTTTGAATGACGAAACAGTTAAAGCTTTGGCTAAAGCTTCCGGTTCGGAGCGTTTTGCTTATGACTCTTATCGTCGTTTTCTCCAAATGTTTTCTGACGTGGTTTTAGGTGCTGACCTGGAATTGTATGAAGAAGCTTTGGAAAATATGAAAAAATCTAAGGGTTATAAATCTGATACGGATTTGACTGCTGATGATTTGAAGGCTTTGGTTGTTCAATATAAAGAAATCGGTCAGAAAATCGGTAAAGTTGTACCACAGGATCCGTGGGATCAATTGTGGGCCGGAATCGGTGCCGTATTTGGTTCTTGGATGGTTGATCGTGCCATTACTTATCGTAAATTGAACAATATTCCGGGCGACTGGGGCACTGCCGTTAACGTTCAAACCATGGTATTCGGTAATGCCGGTGATGATTGTGCAACAGGTGTTTGCTTCTCACGTGACCCGGCAACTGGTGAAAACGTATATTACGGCGAATATCTGGTTAATGCTCAAGGTGAAGACGTTGTGGCCGGTATTCGTACTCCGCAACCGATGGGTTCAAAAGGTGACGGCACTTCTCTGGAAGAAAAATGGCCTAACCTGTATAAAGAGTTGGTTGATGTTCGTAATAATTTGGAAGCTCATTACAAAGATATGCAAGATATGGAATTTACCATTGAGCATGGTAAGCTCTGGATGTTGCAATGCCGTAATGGTAAACGTACTGCACAAGCAGCAGTTCGTATGGCCGTAGAAATGGTTGAAGAAGGTTTGCTTAATAAAGAAGAAGCTATTATGCGCGTTGGTGCTGACCAATTAGACCAATTGTTGCACCCGATGCTTGATCCGAAAGCTAAGAAGAATGTTATAGCTACAGGTCTTCCGGCTTCTCCTGGTGCGGCTGTCGGTCGTGCAGTATTCTGTGCTGAAGATGCTGAAGCTTGGGCTGCAAAAGGTGAAAAAGTTATCCTTATCCGTAACGAAACTTCTCCGGAAGATATCGGCGGTATGCATGCTTCACAAGGTGTTATTACTGCTCGCGGCGGTATGACATCTCACGCAGCGGTTGTTGCTCGCGGTATGGGTACTCCTTGCGTTTCGGGTTCTCATGATATTGTTATCAGCTACAAAGACAAGACCATGACAACAAAATCTGGTGTTGTTGTTAAAGAAGGTGATTGGGTATCTTTAGATGGCGGTAAAGGCCAGATTATTGAAGGTCAGGTTCCGACAGTTAAAGCTGATACCAATAGCGGTAACTTTGGTAAATTGATGGGCTGGGTTGATGAACTCCGCACAATGGAAGTTCGTGCAAATGCCGAAACTCCGAAAGATGCTCAACAAGCTCGTGACTTTGGTGCACAAGGAATCGGTCTGGCTCGTACTGAACATATGTTCTTTGATGCTGAACGTATCCCTGATATGCGTGCAATGATTTTGTCTGACAATGAAGAAGGTCGTCGTGCGGCCTTGGCTCGTTTGTTGCCATATCAAAAACAAGACTTTAAGGATTTGTTCAAGATTATGAATGGTCTGCCGGTTGTTGTTCGTTTGCTTGACCCACCACTTCATGAATTTTTGCCGCACACAGATGCTGAAATGCAAGAGTTGGCAAACAAGATGGGTATGACTTTGCAACAGGTTAAGAATCGTGCAGATGCTTTGCACGAGGCTAATCCGATGCTTGGTCATCGTGGTTGCCGTTTGCCAATTACCTATCCAGAAATTTGTGAAATGCAGACTCGTGCTATCTTGGAAGCTGCTATTGAATGTGAAGATGCCGGTATTAAAGTTATTCCGGAAATCGAAGTTCCTTTGACAGGTTCAAAGAAAGAGCTCGATATTGTTAAGAACATTATTGATACTACAGCTGAGAAAGTTTTTGCTGAAAAAGGCAAAAAAGTTAAATATGAAGTCGGTTCAATGATTGAATTGCCTCGTGCTGCTTTGAAAGCTGACGAATTGGCTCAATCTGCCGAGTTCTTCGGTTTTGGTACCAATGACTTGACTCAAACGACTCTTGGTATGAGCCGTGATGATACAGGTGCTATCTTGGATGAATATCGCGCTCGCGGTGTTTATGTTGCCGATCCATTTGCATCAATCGATGTTGAGGGTGTCGGTATGTTGGTTAAGATGGCTTGTTGCAAAGCACGTTCATCGAATCCGAAAATTTGGCTTGGTGTTTGCGGTGAACACGGTGGTGATCCTGCATCAATCGATTTCTTCCAGACTTGCGGCATGAACTATGTTTCATGTTCACCGTTCCGTGTACCGGTAGCTCGTCTGGCGGCTGCTCAAGCTGCGGTTCGTCATAAGAATGATGAGAAGAAGGAAGGCGGAGATAGTTGTTGCTGCAAAAAAGCCTGCTAAAAAACGCATATAACAAGCTCATCTAGAGCTAAAATTGCGAAAAGGGAAAAATTCATGTACTTCTTTGTACACTAGAATTTTTCCCTTTCTTATTTTAACTCTATCTGAACTGTTCTCTACGTTTTTGTATGTTCCTGTTGCTAAAGGAGTTTTTTTCTTATTATTAGACTCATAAGTTGCCTTCTAAGAAAAACGCATATAACAAGCTCATCTAGAGCTAAAATTGTTCAATAAGGAAAAATTCATATACTTCTTTGTACACTGGAATTTTTCCCTTTCTTATTTTAACTCTATCTTAACGATTATATGAAGTTTTTGAGCAATGAAATATAAGAAAAAAGTTATATTTTTTATTTTTTTTGCATTTTGTTGTTGAAAAATTAATTCTTATTGCTTAATTTAGCTAATGTATATTTTATGAATATAAAACCATATATGGAGAAATAATATGAAAAAACTTTTAGGTCTGTTTTGTGTAGTTGCTTTGTTGTCTGCTTGTTCTACAACCAGCGAATGGTTCGGCGGCAGCGAATGCGATTCTAGAGACGCTCGTAACTTTATGGCTAATGCTACTGATACCGTATACTTTGACTTCGATAGCTCTGCTTTGACAAATGATGCCAGAGATGCTCTTGATACTCAAGTTGCTTGGTTGAAGAAACATGACAGAGTTAATGTTGTTGTTCAAGGTTATTGCGATGAACGCGGTACCAGAGAATACAACCTTGGCTTAGGTGATCGTCGTGCCAATGCCGTTAAAGCTTATTTAGTAAGCCATGGTATTGATGCCAGCAGAATCTCTACTTATTCTTATGGAAAAGAGAGACCGGCTGTTTTGGGTAGCAATGAAGCTGCTTGGGCCAAGAATCGTCGTGCTGTAACGGTTGTTGCTGCTAAATAATACGATATAGGCTTAGTATTTGAAAAAGAGGTATCGTTGGATACCTCTTTTTTTATCTTGAGATATTGAAAATTTTGCAATATTTTTGAGTAAACTAACTTTAGGATAAAGAGATGAAAAAGTATTGTTTATTTATTTGTGCATTTGCCTTGTTGGGTATTTCTGCTGCTAAAGCTCAAGATGTATCAGTATTACAACAAGAGTTGGAGGATATACGTGAGGATATCAAAATTTTGCAACGCAGATCTTATAACAACGAGGACAAGGGTGAGGCTGTTGTGCAAGTGAGCAGACTCGATGAACAAGTTCGCAGTACGTCCGGAAAACTTGATGAGCTTGAATATAAAATTAAGCAACTTGATGAGAAAATCGATATGATTAACAAGGATATTGATGTGCGAATCAAAATGCTTGAGGGGAAAAAAATTGATAGCTCTGTGAGCGCTAATATTCCGGATAATACCCCAAAATTTTCAGCGCCAGTAGCAGTTGATGCACCCCAATCAATTGTTGGCGGAAGTATCAGCGGTGGCGATTTACGTCCGGCAATAGGCGACTCTGCTCCGGAAATATATCAAGTCGGTTTAGAGGCATTAAAAGCGAATCAGTATGCTGAAGCTGAAAAAGCTTTTACCAAAGTCGTTACCAGATTTTCTGAAGATAGATTGGCTGGAAATGCTCAATATTGGCTTGGTGAAACATTTTATGCCAGACAGGAATATGACAAAGCAGCAATAGCTTTTGCTAAGGGTTATCAACAATATCACAGTAATGCTAAAGCGGCCGATAGCCTGTTAAAACTTGGAATGTCAATGAAGGCGTTGAAGAAAAACAAGGAGGCATGTGCAGCTTTTGTGAGTTTGCCAACAGAGTTTCCGGCGGCAGAAAAAAATATTAAAGATAAAGCTGCAGCCGAAAAGAAAAATTTGGGCTGTAAGTAATGGCGAATCTGCAAGAACGCTTTAATTCAGAATTTTATCGAATCGTCAAACAATATAATATTGATAGTAAATATTTTGCGGTGGCCGTATCGGGAGGTGCCGACTCTTTGGCGTTGGCTCTTTTGATGAAACAATATGCCGAGAAATTTGGTGTTAAAATTTTTGCATTAACGGTCAATCATAATTTACGTCCGGAAGCAAAAGATGAGGCTGATTATGTGGCTCATTTGATGAAAAAAAACGGAATCGAACATTATATATTGGAATGGAAACATTCAAAATTAGTTTCGGGAATCGAAACTAAAGCTCGTGAAGCCAGGTATAATTTGCTTTTTGATTGGTGCAAAAAAAATAAAGTAAAGAGTTTGCTTACGGCACATCATTTGCGTGATCAGGCAGAAACATTTTTGATGCGGTTGCAAAGAGGGAGTGGAGTTGACGGTTTGGCTTCGATGGCAAAGATGATTGAACGGGACGGAGTGCAAATTGTTCGTCCGTTGTTGGATGTTGAACCGCAAGCTTTGCGAGATTTTTTGGTTGATAAGAAAATTGAGTGGAAAGAGGATGCCTCGAATGAATGCAATGATTTTCTGCGGGTAAGAGTCCGTAAAATGTTGCCGAAGTTGGAAAAAGAATTAGGCATTACTATTCAAAAAATTGGTACAGCTGTGAATGCTTTGAATGGTGCGCGAGAATATTTTGCATTTCAGGCAAGCGATTTTATAAAGAATCGTTGTCGCAATTGGTATGGTTGTGGTTGGAGTTTTAATCCTGAAGTGTTCGGACAATTGCATGACGAAATTAAAATTCGTGTAATTGCAGAGTTGATAAAAAATATCGGTGATGATAATTATGCTCCGGAATATCAGGCATTGAAAAGATTATGCAAGGCTATGATTGAAAAAAAATTTAAGGGTGCGACTCTCGGTAAATGTGAGATTTTGAAATTTAACCGGCGGATTTGGGTTGTGGCTGAGAATAAGGCGGATTTAGTTTTGACTAAAGATAAATGGAATGATTATGCGCTAAAGCATCCGCAAATACTGATGCATGGGTTGCCTTATAAGTTGAAACTTAATTTGTTTGAAAAAAGTTGCAAAGCGGTTGAGTTTAAGGAATAAAAAAACTATATTATCAGAAATTGAGTTAGATAAGGAATAAATTATGAAAGCAGGAAAAAGCATATTGTTTTGGTTGGTTGCAATAATTGCAATTACGGTGCTGAGCAATTTGATGGGAGTGAATGGTAAGCCTTCAATGTCACGTGGAAGTAATTTGGCTTTTTCCGATTTTATGAATTTGGTAGAAAGTAAAAATGTCGAATCGGTTTCGATTACCGGTCACGATATTACCGGTAGTATGAGTGACGGTAGTCGTTTTTATACTTATGCTCCTAATGATCCATCTATGTTCGAAACTTTGCGTAAAGCAGGTATTAGGGTTGAAGCTAAACCGCGAGATAATACGGCAGATACTTTTTGGGGAGTGTTTATTTCGTGGTTCCCGATGATTTTGCTTATTGGTGTTTGGATATTTTTTATGCGCCAAGCAAACTCCGGTAATAACAAGGCTATGAGCTTTGGTAAATCACGTGCAAGGTTGATTGAAAATATGAAAAAAGTTACCTTTGCTGATGTTGCCGGATGTGACGAATCAAAACAAGAGTTAGAAGAAATTATAGACTTTTTGAAAGATCCGCAAAAATTTCAACGTTTGGGCGGAAAAATTCCGAAGGGCGTTTTGTTGGTAGGTCCTCCGGGAACAGGTAAAACTTTGTTGGCAAAAGCAGTTGCCGGTGAAGCAGATGTGCCGTTCTTCTCAATTTCAGGCTCAGATTTTGTGGAGATGTTTGTCGGTGTTGGTGCATCACGTGTGCGTGATATGTTTGCACAAGCGAAGAAAAATGCACCTTGCCTGCTGTTTATTGATGAAATTGATGCCGTGGGGCGTCATCGCGGTGCCGGTCTGGGCGGTGGAAATGACGAGCGTGAACAAACATTAAACCAATTGTTGGTTGAGATGGACGGTTTTGATGAAAATGAAAATGTAATTCTGATTGCCGCAACTAACCGTCCTGATGTGTTAGATCCGGCGTTGTTGCGTCCGGGACGTTTTGACCGTCAGGTGGTTGTAACTAATCCTGATCTAAAAGGGCGTGAGGAAATTTTGAAAGTGCACGTCAAAAAAGTTCCGCTAGCTAAGGATGTTAATCTTGCGGTTATTGCCCGTGGAACGCCAGGTTTTTCGGGAGCGGATTTGGCTAATTTGGTGAACGAGGCGGCATTGCTTGCAGCGCGTAAAAACAAGCGTAAAGTTACTTCAAAAGACTTTGATGATGCCAAAGATAAAGTAATGATGGGTAATGAACGCAAATCAATGGCGATGGACGAGCAAGAAAAAATGTTGACAGCTTATCACGAGGCCGGACATGCAATTTGCTCTCTTAATGTGCCGGAGACTGATCCTATTCATAAAGCTACAATTATACCGAGAGGGCGGGCTCTTGGTATGGTTCAGCAGTTGCCGGAAAAAGACCAGTATTCATACTCTCGTGCCAAAATGTTATCACGTCTTGTTATTACCATGGGGGGGCGTGCTGCGGAAGAAATTAAGTTCGGTTATGATAAAGTTACCAGCGGTGCTTCTTCGGACATAGCAGCGGCAACCAAGTTGGCGCGTGCGATGGTTACCGAATGGGGAATGAGTGATAAATTAGGTCCGATTTTGTATGTTGACAATTCTGAAGAAGTCTTTTTGGGCAAGTCTGTTACGCAAAATAAGAATATGAGTGAAGAAACTGCACGTTTAATTGATGCCGAAATTAAGCGTTTGGTAACAGAGGGACATGAAGCTGCGCTCAAGATTTTGCATGATAAAAATGACGACTGGGAACGCTTGGCTCAGGCTTTGATAGAATACGAAACTTTGAGCGGTGAAGAAATAAAAGCAATCTTGCGTGGTGAAGAGATCATGAAAAATAAAGATGCTCCGGTTGCGGAAGAGAAAAAGACTAAGAGTTCAATTCCCGAAGTCTAAGAAAAAACTCGTATAATGGGTAACTAATACAGAAACTGCGAGACGAAAGTTTCCTCATGTACTTTTTTGTACACTGCGGTACTTTCGCTCTTGTTTCTTATTATTTACCTCATTCTCCGAGTTTTTGTGCTATTTGGTTATTATTTTTACTCTATCTGAACTATTCTCCGCACTTTTTGAAAAACTCGTATAATGGGTACTGCGAGACGAAAGTTTCCTCATGTGCTTCTTTGAGTGTTAGGTTTTTCTCTTTTTGTGGTTTGTATTGCGAGGTTTTGCAACCAATTTGGATTAACTAAGATTTAATCAATCAGATGTATTGTGTTCCTTGGAATTGCGGGTGGGAGAAATAGTGTGACTAAATTAAAGCCTTTTATCTTGTTTATATTGCTTCAGATGTCTAATGTTCAAAGTGCTTGGGCATGTATGGGGGATGCACATTGCGGTGATCAGGTCATTCCGGCTTCTTTAGTACCTCCATATGTGATTGTAGGTATTGCTATGACATGTTTAGTGGTCGGATATTTCTTTTTTGCATGTTTCAAGCCTACTGCATGTGTTCGGTTTGTTAATGAATATTGGCAAGTATCTCTGATATCTGAGAAAAAATTCCTGTTATTTAAGAATCTCTGTACGTTATATCTCATGGTGTATCTCATGATGTCTCTATGCCTAAGGTCGGTAGGGTTTGTAGCTTGGATGATTTATTTATTAGCATATTTTGTTATAACTTTTTTGCTATGTCGAAAAGCTGAACATTGTGCATCTGCATTAAAGCTTTGGTGGCTGATTTTAATTTCGATTTGTGCGTTTTTGTTGTCCTTTTTATTGATACTTATATTTGTGTTTGGAATAGCCTATCTGATTGATATAGAACACTTTGATGTCGGCATGGTTTGTAGTAGCTATATTGGGTTGATACTTATAGGATTTTATTTGTACTGCAAGAAAATATCTCAAGAATCATCAATCCATAAAAAACTCTATATTGCGGGAATGGGTTTATTGGCCGTGGTTTCAATTGTGGTACCAATAGTTATGAAAAATAATTTAGGTGGCTTTGCTTTTACTGAATATATTTTTGTCGTGGTGGCGTTTTATTTGTTATGTTGTGGAATACAACAAGTTATAAATTGCAAAAAGAATGCAGAGAAGTATGCATGGGCATTTTTCTGTATTTTAATTGTAGGAATATTCTGTTATTGGCATATGTCATTAGACCGTCAGCTTTTCTTTAAGGGTACTACCGTTCCCATATATTGCGATTGTTTTAGTATGTAACTCTTTAATAAAGGTTCTTAATCGGCACCTTTATTATTTTTTTAAATGATTTTTTGATTTAAATAATTGTTACCATTTATTAGGAATATTTATGTATCATTATGTCCGAGGAGATTTTGATATGGCAGGAAAATTGTTTGGTACAGATGGTGTGCGCGGTGTGGCGAATCAATATCCGATGAATGTTGATTTTGCATCTAAACTTGGTATGGCTTGCGGGTTGGAAATCTGCAAGAATCGGCATCGTGTTGCAATCGGGCGTGATACGCGAATTTCGGGAGAAATGTTACAATCGTCTTTAACTGCCGGTTTTTTAGCTGCCGGTGTTGATGTGGTTTTGCTTGGGGTTTTGCCTACGCCGGCCATAACCGCGATTACATCAGAGCTTGATGTCGATATGTCGGTTATGATTACGGCTTCGCATAATCCTTATTATGATAATGGGATTAAGTTGATAGATGCTCAGGGTGAAAAGTTTAGTGATGAGGTTACATCAAAGATAGAAGACCTTGTTGCGGCTGGAAATTTTGAATTAAATCATGATAAACTCGGACGTATTATTGAAAGTAAAAATGCAATAGAATTGTATTTGCAAAAACTTAATCAGATTGTTGAAGATGAACATCCGTTGCGTGGTTTGAAGGTGGTTTTGGATTGTGCCAACGGGTGTTTTGCCGAAATTATGCCACAAGTTTTTAAAAATTTGGGGGCAGGGGTTATAAGTTTGGGCAATGAACCGGATGGTTATAATATCAACCGTGATTGCGGTTCACAACATCCGGAAAAACTTTATGAAACCGTTAAAGGCTCGCATGCTCATATCGGAATTGCGGTTGATGGCGATGGCGACAGAGTTTTAGTGTGTGATGATAACGGAAATAAAATTCCGGCAGAAGCTTTGATTGCCTTCTTAGCGAGATATTTGAAAGAGATCGGAAAATATAGAGGTGATGCCGTTGTTTCGACAATTATTTCAAATACGGCAATGGAACGTTATATAAGAAAAATGGGCTTTGATTATTATAGCGTAAAAGTCGGAGAGCGTGCGATTATTGCCAAGATGAAAGAAGTCGGGTGCAGTTTAGGCGGTGAAGAATCAGGGCATATCGTAGCCGGTGATTATTGTAAAAGCGGTGATGGTATGATTAATGCTTTGTTGATCTGTTTAGCTTTGGTTAAAAGCGGCAAAAAAATGAGTGAGATTTTTCCGGAATTTGAATTTGATCCATACGTTTTTGTGAGTGTTGCCGTAAAAGACCGTGAAACCGTAAAAAAAGCGGTAATATCTGACAAAGTATTAGGCGCGGTGGCAAAGGCGGAGGCTAAAATGGCCGGAATCGGGAGAGTAGTTTTGCATCCATCCGGGACTGAGCCGAAAATCAGGGTTTGGGTTTCAGGTAGTGATGAGAAAACTGTGCGCGAGTCTGCGGATATGATTATAAATGAGGTCAAAAAATTTCAGGAGGAAAAATGATTAAAGGAATTATAGCACTTTTTTCAAGCGGTACCATCTTAAATCCGATGGTGTGGTTGGGAGTGCTCGGAGGATTGTTTTTATCTTACAGATATGGTTTTGAAGGAATTTATGATGTTTTTAGGGATTATAATTTTTATCTGATTGCTGTTGCAATTGCATTTGTTTATACATTTGCATTTCGCATCGTCTATAAAGGGTATAGCAATACAATTGACTGGTCGGCGACTTTTGGTCGTTTTTTTGGTCATTGTGGTATGATTTTGCTTTCGACAATATTATCAATAATTTTCTTTACAACATTATTTTTCTGAGAGATGGCATTGACATTTGATATAAAAAGAGGGTTGGAAATTTTAGAGCAAAATATCAAAATTGCTCCAGAAAAGCCCGGCGTTTATCGAATGCTTGATGAAGACGAAAATGTTTTGTATGTCGGAAAAGCAAAAAACATAAAAAAACGCATTGTTGCCTATTCTCGGATTAATCAATTACCAGCGAGATTGCAAAGAATGGTGGCACAAATTAGGCGTATGGAATTTATTATTGTTGAAAATGAGGCTAAGGCTTTGTTACTTGAAAATGAGTTAATAAAAAAGCTTGAGCCCAAATATAATATTTTACTTAAAGATGATAAAACTTTTCCATATTTGAGTCTTAATCTGAAGGAAGATTTTCCAGTTTTAAAAAAATATCGTGGGGTCAAAAAGAGCGGATATAAATATTTTGGTCCATTTGCAAGTGTCGGTGCAGTAAATAATGTTTTGGATCTTTTGCAAAAAGCATTTTTGTTACGGTCGTGCAGTGACGTTAATTTTAAGAATCGTGAACGTCCGTGCCTGATGTACCAGATTAAACGCTGTTCAGCGCCATGTGTCGGTAAGATTTCTAAAGAAGATTATCGTGCGTTGATAGATGAAGCAGTTTGTTTTCTTGAGGGCAAAAGTACAAATATTCAAGAAGAAATGTCGCAAAAAATGCAGGAAGCCAGCGATAGTTGTGACTTTGAAACAGCGATGGTTTTTCGTGATCGCATAAGAGCTTTGACTAATGTTCAACAGGAAAAATCGGTTGAATATGGTAATATTAAATCGGCTGATGTGGTGGCGATTTATGTTGAGCATAATCACTGCTGTATTCAAATATTTTTTATTCGTGGCGGGCAGAATTGCGGAAATATAGCATTCTTTCCAAAGCAGGTTGAAGATGCTACTCAAAATGAAATATTAGGTGCGTTTTTAAGCCGATTTTATGTATCTCATCGATTGCCGGAAGAGGTTGTTGTATCAATAGAGCCTGAGGATAAAGAATTTTTGGAACAGGCTCTGGGAGTGAAGATAAATTTGTATCAGCGTGGAATAAAGGCAAAAATTGCAGCAAATATTACACAAAATGCAAAAGAAGCTTTGGAAAGGAAGATTGCTCTTGAAACCTCAATTGCAAACAATTTAAGAGAAATGCAAAATATATTCGGCTTGAAAAAAATTCCGCAAAGAATAGAGGTGTATGATAACTCGCATATTCAGGGAAGCTATGCCGTAGGGGCTATGATTGTGGCAACACCGGACGGATTTGATCGTAAATCTTATAGAACATTTAATATCAAAAACAGCGAAATTACAAATGATGATTTTGCAATGATGAAAGAGGTGTTAACGCGACGTTTTGATAGTATGACAGATGCAAATCGGCCTGACGTGATTTTACTTGATGGTGGCCTGGGGCAGTTGCATGCAGTGCATGATTGTCTTAAAAATTATGACTTGTCGGGCATAGCGATAATTGCGATTTCAAAAGGACCGGAACGTAATGCCGGAAAAGAATTTTACCATCAGATGGGAAAAGAAAGTTTTGAATTACCATTCCGTTCACCGTTGGCATTTTATATGCAAAATATCAGAGATGAAGCACATCGTTTTGCAATTGGAACGCATCGTAAAAAACGCGGAAAATCAATGTTTGTATCGCAACTTGATGAAATAGAGGGTGTAGGACATGATCGTAAAAAAGCATTGCTCAATCATTTCGGTTCGGTTGAGGCAATAGGACAGGCTCCAATCTCTGAATTGCGAAAAGTTACAGGAATAAGTAAAAAAACAGCGGAAAAGATTTTTAACTACTTCCATAAATAAAAAATATGCAATATTATTAGGGTGTGTTAATTAACAGATAGGTGCAAAATTATGTATAATCTTCCTAATATTTTGACAATTTCGCGAATTGTCGTTATCCCTGTTATCTTTTTAGCTATTTATATTCATTCTGCATTATGGTCAATTTTTGCGGGTGTTCTGTTTGTGATTGCATCAATCACGGATTATTTGGACGGGTATTTTGCTCGTTCACGTAACCAAAATTCTGTTCTGGGACGCTTACTTGATCCAATCGCTGACAAGCTTTTGGTGGTTTCGGCGTTGTTGATTATTGTTGCCAACCGTATGGTTAGTCCGGTTACATATATTCCGGTTATTATCATAATGTGCCGAGAAGTATTGGTTTCGGGTATGCGTGAGTTTTTGGCAGAATTCCGTGTTGGTATGCCGGTTACACGTTTGGCTAAGTGGAAAACTGCCTGCCAAATGACTGCAATCTCGATGATTTTGTTGCAGCATCTTTATGTTATCGGAGATGTGGTTGGTTTTGTCGGCGAATGGTTGTTGTGGATTGCCGGTATCTTGACTTTTGTTACTGGATATCAATACTTTGAAAAATGTATAGATTATATTTATACAGTTGAAAATAACAAAAAGAATCCGGTTAAGGCTGTTGAACAAGAAGTTATTAAAATTGCCGAAAAAGTTAAAACCGCTGTTTCTGAAAAAGTAAAACAGCAGGCTCAAAAGAAAAATATAACAAAATCTCCTGCCAAGCCGGTAACTAAAAAATCTTCTGTTGCTAAGAAGAAAGCCAAAAGTTCCGTTAAAAAGGCAGAGCCTAAGGCACCAGTTGCCGAAAAATAATTTCGGAGATCAGAAATGATCAACAAAAAAGCCCACATTTTGGTAGTTGATGATGATACCAGATTACGCTCTCTCTTAACAAGATTTTTAAGGGAGAGCGATTTTATGGTATCTTCTGCTAAAGGAGCACCAGAAGCTAGGGCGATGTTGAAGCAGTATAAGTTTGATTTATTGATTGTTGATATTATGATGCCGGGAGAGAGCGGTTTAGAGTTTTTGGATAAGTTGCGCAAAGAAGATAATGTTCCAGTAATTTTGTTGACTGCTATGGGGGAAAGTGGCGACAGAATTAATGGTTTGGAACGTGGCGCCGACGATTATCTTCCTAAACCGTTTGAACCAAAGGAGCTGGTGTTGCGGATTAAAAATATTTTGAAACGTACGCCACAAGATGATGAAACTGGAAACAGTAAATTGAACTTGGGATTGTGTTGGTATGACTTGGAGAAAAAGGAGCTAACCAATAAGCAAGGACAGATTATTCATATTACACCGGTGGAACAGGCAATGTTGTCATTGTTGGGGCAAAAATCAGGACAGATATTTAGTCGCGACAAGTTGGCGGAATTGTTGGGGGCCGGGCAAGGTCCTCGTTCAATTGATGTACAGGTTACAAGGTTGCGCAAAAAAATTGAAAAAGATTCAAAAAATCCTCGCTATCTGCAGACGGTCAGAGGCAAAGGATACATGTTGTTGACGGAGTAAACGGAGAAAAATAATGCATTTGAAACTGCCAAATAAAGTTGACGATATCTTGAGATATGTGCGTATTAAGTATATGCCAAAAACATTGTTTTTTAGAACGATGCTGTTGATCTTTATACCACTTATTGTAGTGCAGATTGTGTCAATAGTAGCTTTTTTTGATGGCTCATGGGGCAGAGTTGGTCGAAGATTGTCAAGTAATTTGACTTCTAATATGGCTTTTACAATGAAGTTGGCAGAAGAGGCTCCCGAAAATATTGATGAAATTCAGAGACTGGCTTTGCAGCATTATGATTTGGGTTTTAAGTATTATAGCAATGATGAAAAGCATGATGTTATTCGCAAGGTGCGCCGTAATAATAAAATGATTACGGGGTTTTTGGAAGAATCACTTAATAAAGAATTTCCGGATGACATTACCAGTATTTATTTAAAACATAATAATTTATTGGTGTTTATTGAAACAGCCGATGCTTTATATGAATTTACAACCAGTTCAAAAAATATTTTTTCTACATCTATTTTTGGATTTATGGCATGGATGGTAGGAACATCTTTGTTGCTTTTTGTTGTTGCGGTCGGTTTTTTGCGTATTCAGGTACGTTCAATTGCCAACCTGGCTGAAGCGGCAGAAAATTTTGGTAAAGGCGTTGATGATAAAAGCTTTAAACCGTATGGTTCATCTGAAGTGCGTAAGGCAGGTATTGCTTTTATAAAAATGAAAGAACGTATACAGCGTCAAATTAGCGAGCGTACACGAATGTTGGCCGGAGTTTCGCATGATTTGCGCACACCGTTGACAAGAATGAAATTGCAATTGGCTTTGTTGCCTGATGAAAAGACTAAAGATGGAATTGATAAAGAAGAGTTTTTGCAAGATGTAACCGAGATGGAAAAAATGCTTGAGGGTTACCTGTCATTCGTTAGTGGAGAAGGCGGAGAAGAACCAACTTTTGTTGATTTGAATGAGATGATCTTGAGTATTATTAATAAGTTCAGAACTTCAAATAAAGCTTTAATCCGTTATTCTACAAATGATCAGGTGAGTGCGGTACAAGGAAGAGAGCAGGCATTAAAACGAGCTTTGAGCAATGTTATCGGTAATGCCTTTAAGTACGCAAAGACGATTGCAGTCAATTTGGAAAGTGTCGGCAATAAAGTAGAAATTAGTGTAGATGATGACGGTCCGGGAATTCCTGAGGATAAGCGTGAGGACGTGTTTAAGGCGTTTTATCGTTTGGAAGAATCAAGGAATAAAGAAACCGGAGGTGTTGGACTGGGACTTTCAATTGCTAAGGATGTGATTACATCTCATGGTGGAAAAATCGAACTGCAAGATTCAGCTATGGGAGGCTTGAGGGTACTCATTAGTATTCCCTTATAATTCGCATGTCCGAAAATATGTTTTTCGTTAAGTGAACATTCGGTGTTGAGTTTGAAAATTGTAAGGTATAAATAGTCTAAGAGTTATTATAAGGAATTTGAAAATGCTTGATGATGATTTGGATAACATGGTTGCTGAAAATGATATAAGTTTGGATGATATTAAGGAATCCGGGCTTGATGATTTTTTGTCGGATGTTAATTCTGATGTTGTTTTGCAAGATGCATCGCCATTTAATAATAGCGCAGAAGAGAGCGTTGATGATACATCTTTGACGGTTGATGAAATCGTATCGGAGAATAAGGAAACCGAAAAAGAAGAAGAAGCTGAAGAAATTACGGAAGTAGCAAAGTTATCGCAAGCGCAGGAAGGTGATTTTGCAAGCCTGAATATGAGTGATTTTGATGCGGCCTTAAATTCGTATAAGGCTGCAAGGGCTGGAAAAGCTACCGGTATGCAAATTGTGACAAATCATGATCAGCAGGCAAATGTTAATGTTTCGGCTTCCGAGGTGGCGGTTAATCAATTGGCCGAAGAAAAACCACCTTTGATGCAAGCTTCAACAGTAAATGATACTGATTTTGATGAAAATGATAGTGAACGCCAGCAAGAGATTATGAATTGGTATAGCGGTTCTTTAAGAGATAAAAGTTATAGAATATCGGTTGATAATATGCCTGAGTTTTTGGATAGTGATAAAACAATTCGTGTTATTCATGTTGATGTTCGTTCTGCGTATGGTTGGAATGTCTTTTTTGATAACGGTGTGTTTATGAGCCTGCGTGATTTGAAAGAGTATCAAGAACGTCATGGTGAGATGCCGTGTCAGGACGGAAAGATTATCTACGGAAGCAAGACCTGTTCGTTTGAGCGAATTTTGCGTGTTATTGTTTATGAGCAACCAAGATACTGCTCGTATAAAATGAAGAGTGAGTAGATAGAGTGTAAATAAAAAACGCTGCGGTCGGCAGCGTTTTTTGTTGTAGTATTAAGATTTACTTTTTATTGATTGGAAATACTTGTACTCCCTTTGTTGTTTTGCTTTCGGCTTCAGCATTTGCAGGAGCTTGCATATATTCATCAGCCTTTTTCTGAGCCTTTGTTTTTTCCGGCGGAGCTACAAAGTTTGCTTTTAACGGATAAGACATCTTTTGCAGACGTAATAACATATAACCGCTGCCACCGCCGTATGCCGGACCGGAAAGACCGATTGAATAGTATCCACCGATAAAGCCATAATCCAAATCAATATAGTCAACCAAGAACAGGGTTTTGATTGTAGTGGTGCCAATTGTGGTCATTTTGCACTGGTATCCATCATCTTCCATAACGATGTTGTCGGTATTTTTAACAAACATTAATGTACTATCCGGGGCACAATCAGGAGTTTGACCATTATATGTTACATTATAATTGAGTAACAGTTTGATGGAAGAATTTCCTTTAGAAATATGTACATCACTGATTTTTACATAATCGATATACATATAAGCAGGAGTGATACCAACGGTAATCGGCAAAGAAACATAATTCATGTAACAGTTGTGTGTGCCGGTATCCGCAGTACAAAGCAAGGCTTTTTCGTTATTATTATTTTGCATTAATTGTACCAAGCTGTTGTATATATATTCTTTGGAAGTTGAAATTTTGAGAGGAGCGCATTGTTTAGCGCGACATACAATAACATTGCGCGGCATTTGTAGCGGAGCCATATAAACACTGCGTTTAACACCATAAGTTGTGTGTTGATAATCAAAAGGATCATTGATGACATCTTGAAGACTGCGGTTCCAAAAACTGCAGTTGCTGACGGTAAACAAAACTAAACCAAACAAAGTAAGGGCTTTTAACCTAGACACGACTTTGAATCCTCAATTATTAATTTCAAAAACTGGGCTTATAATAAAATAAAAAACACAAACAACCAAGAGTTTTTTAAGTTTATTAAATGATAATTTAGGGTTTGCATAATTTAAGCGGTTAAATTATACTCGCTTTCAAGGAGTGTAGCAATGTGGAAAATATTGAGAATTTTAATTTTTGTGATACTAATCGTTGGCATTTGGTATTTGGGAGTGAGTGCGGGTGTCGTAAAAGTAAATGCCAATGAAAGAATCAAGGTTGTAGATGGTGATAGTTTGGAAATAGGCAGCAAGAGAATAAGACTGTTTGGTATCGACTCGCCAGAATATGTGCAAAATTGTTATGACAAGCAACATAAAAAGTATTCTTGCGGCATTAAGGCCAAAAAATATATGGAAAAGTTGATTGCTCAAGGAAATATAGAGTGTCATGAAATATCAAAAGACAGATATAAACGTAGCTTGTCAGAATGTTATTCGGGCAAGCAAAATTTAAATGAGGCTATGGTGTTGGCCGGTTGGGCTGTTGCTTATCGTGATGAAGACGGTATTTATGAAAGAGCGGAGGCGGTAGCAAAAAAGGATAAACGTGGCGTTTGGCAAGGAAAATTTATGCGTCCTGAACTATTTCGTTTTAAAAACAGGCGAGAATAGTTAATTTTTATTGAAAATGTTGTTGACAGCAAAAAAAACTTATGTATATTGCAAACAACGTTTTGTGTTTAAATAATCAAAATAAATTAGGTGAAGAAAATGTACGCAGTAATTAGAACAGGCGGAAAACAATATAAAGTAGCTTCTGGCGATGTTATAAAAATCGAAAAAATCGCTGGTGAAGAAGGCGGAAAAGTTGTTTTCGGCGAAGTGTTAGCAAAAGGCGATGTCGTCGGAACTCCTTTGGTTGCCGGTGCATCGGTTAATGCAACCATTATTAAACAGGCTAAGGCTGATAAGGTTATTGTTTTCAAAAAGAAAAGAAGACAGAACTATCGTCGTAAAAACGGCCACAGACAGAACATTACTATCGTTAAAATTGGCGAAATCGCTTAATCGATAGAAAGTTGAAGAGGAGATAAGTTATGGCACATAAGAAATCTGGCGGTAGCAGTGATAACGGACGCGATACCGAAGGTCGTCGTTTGGGCTTGAAAAAGTCTGGCGGTCAGGCTGTTATTGCAGGAAATATCATTATTCGTCAACGTGGCACTAAATATCACCCGGGTGAAAATGTTGGTATGGGTAAAGATCATACTATTTTCGCTTTGGTAGAGGGCAAAGTTGCTTTTAGAAAATCAGGTGATAAGACTTTTGTTTCAGTTGTTACCGAATAGTTGATGTAATCTTTACGGTGGAGGGGGCTGATAAGCCCCCTTTGTTTTATGGTTTTGGATTATCGGACAGAAAATGAAGTTTTTGGATCAAGCGAAAATATTTGTTCAGTCAGGTGATGGAGGCGCAGGTTGCGTTTCGTTTCGTCGTGAAAAATATATTGAATTCGGCGGTCCAAACGGTGGGGACGGCGGAAAAGGCGGCAGTATATATTTTGAGGCGGTTGAAAATTTAAATACATTGATTGATTTTCGCTATACCCAGCATTTCAAGGCTAAGAAGGGTCAAAACGGCATGGGGTCTGAAAAAAATGGTTGTAAGGCTCCAGATATTACTATTAAAGTTCCGGTCGGAACGGAAATTTTGGCTGAAGACGGGGAGACCCTGCTTGCCGATATGGTAAAGCCGGGACAAATTTTTTTGGCGGCAAAAGGCGGAGATGGCGGAAGAGGAAACGTTAATTTTAAGAGCTCAACCAACCAGGCTCCTCGTTATGCCGAGCCGGGGTGGCCGGGTGAAGAAAAATGGCTTTGGCTTAAGTTGAAGATTATTGCCGATGTCGGGCTTATAGGCATGCCTAATGCCGGAAAATCAACTTTTTTGACGGCGGTAACCAAGGCAAGGCCAAAAATTGCTGATTATCCGTTTACAACTCTGCATCCGAATCTGGGAGTGGCGTGGGTTGATAATTATGAAATGGTGATTGCCGATATTCCGGGATTGATTGAAGGGGCTCATGACGGTGTGGGACTCGGCGATCGATTTTTGAAACATATTGAAAGATGTGAAGTATTTTTGCATTTGGTAGATGCAACTTCGGACGATATTGGCAAGAATTATAAGGCTATTCGTCGAGAATTGGAGTTGTATAATTCTGATTTGGTTGAAAAGCCGGAAATAGTGGCATTGAACAAGTGCGATGCTCTGGATGAAAAAGAAGTTAAGAAGCAAGTAGCAAAACTGGAAAAAGTTTGCGGCAAAAAAGTGTTTGCGATTTCTGCTGTGGCTAAAAAAGGGTTGTTTGAGTGTTTGCTGGAAGTAAATAAATATATTAAGCGTGAACGCAAACAAAAAGATGATGAAAAAAAAGTCGAGGAGCCGGTTAAAAAGACATGGTCTCCATTATAATTAGAGAGGATTAGAACATTGGTGAAGAAAAAAGAAGAAGATAAGATTTTGAAAATTGTTGAAGAATCGCTTGATGATGGTAAAGCAGAAGATGTTGTCGTAATTGATTTGCGTGGTAAAACTTCTATTGCCAATGAGATGGTGGTTGCATCGGGAACATCAGATCGTCATGTGGTTTCTTTGGCACAAAGAGTGCAGGAAAATTTGAAAGCTGCCGGTTATAAATCGGTGAGTGAAGGAGAAGAAAAAGGCGATTGGGTTTTGATTGATGCATATGATGTAATTGTCCATATTTTCAGACCGGAAGTTCGCGAGTTTTATAATCTTGAAAAAATGTGGAATGCAGTAGCGAATATGCGAGAAGAATAAGTATGAAAGTTACAATTGCCGCAATCGGAAAATGTAAAAAAGGTTCTGCAGAAAGAACTTTGATTGACGAGTATATTAAACGCTCAAGTTGGAATATAGTGATAAAAGAGGCAGATAATTCTAATCAGGAAGAAGAAGCCAAGTTTTTGCAAGCGGCAATTCCTCATGGCGCAAAAGTTGTTGTGTTAGATGAGCGAGGAGTAAATATTAAGAGCCTTGAATTGGCCGAAAGAGTTGCAGATTGGCAACTTAACGGATGCTCTGAGGTTTGTTTTTTGATAGGTGGAGCGGACGGACATTTACAATCGACGAGAGATAAAGCCGATTTAATATTATCTTTTGGTAAATTGACTCTGCCTCATATATTGATGAGGGCTGTATTGGCGGAGCAAATTTATCGAATTCAAACGATAATTGCCGGACATCCTTATCACCGCGAATAATATTTAGTTATATACCTGTAAATTGAAAACATTTGCCAGTACAAATAGTGAAATATAACAAATTAATGCACTGATTATCGGGGTGGCTATCCAACCGGTGATTATTTTTCTGATTAAATGCCAATTAATTGAACTTCTACCCTTTATTAAACCAATAGACATAACTGCTCCGATTACGGCTTGAGAACTTGAAACCGGCACTAAAGGAATGGTTGGAAGATTATGTGCAATCAAAAAACTGTGTAGGTTAGGTGAGGCGAATAAAAACAAGACCAATGATTGGGATATAACTATAATCCATGCGGCGATAGGACTCATTTGCATGATATTACGACCGACGATGTCCATGGTCTTGTGAGAGTAGGTGAAAATTCCTATGGCAACGGCAATGGCACCAAGCATGAACAAAACTTGTTCAGGTGATAATGAGAATCCATAGGGTAAAGGCAAACTATGAAGCATATTGGCTCCGACAAATACGCCCATGACGTTGGCAATGTTATTTGCTCCCAAAGCATAAGCTCCAAAAGCGCCGGCAATAATTAATCCGATACGGGTGTATGTATCTTGTTTAAGCAATGATACACAATGCAATTTAAGGAACATTTTGGTGAGATAATAGATTATTATAGCAAAGATACCTGATAGAATCGGGCAAATTATCCAAGTTGAGGCAATAGTTGATACAAGAGATAAGTCAGTAGGTTTGGCACTATATATGTTCCAACCGATAATGGCTCCGACGATGGCTTGTGAGGTAGAAGTTAAAATGCGAGAACGCACCATAAGATAAATGGTAATAGCGGCGGCGAGTTCGGCCATAAAAGCTCCGGGAAGAGTGTTTATGTTTCCAAGTTCATTTAAGGTATCGGTGGCACCGCTACCGGCCAAAACAGCACCGAGAACTATAAATATAGAAGCAATAATTGCAGCGGTTCTAAAACGCAACATCCTGGTTCCGACAGCGGTACCAAAAATATTAGCTCCGTCGTTGGCACCTAATGACCAGCCTAGAAAAAGTCCGCTACTTAAGAAAAATATAAAGGCACCCATCAGATATCTCTCTTGATTGCGAAGATTAACAATTTATCGGCGCAATCTTCAGCAATGTCTGCGATTTGGTCGATTTCGGTAATCAACAAATCAAGTTGAATTTTGTTAGCAAGCGGAAGATTGGAAGAAAAAATCGACTTCTTTATTTCGTTGCGGGTTAAATCAGATTCTTGTTCCATCAGATAAACCTTGTGGGTGTAGTCACGAACAATACTTAAATCTTTGAAAAAAGCTCGTGAGGCTATTCCCATATTTTCACAACACTCAGCAACTTGTTTACACAGGTTTTTGACCAAACTGTGCAGGTTGTTAGGAATTTCGGGTTGTTCTACATAAATTTTGTAGGCAACATCATTGATTTGATTATTGATCTTATCTATGCTTTCAATAAGCTCAAGTACGTCAGCCTGAAGGTTGGGGAGCAGATTTTGGGCGTAGAGTTGGTTTTCAATCTCACGGCGCAGGCCGTCAGCATCATGCTCAATTTGTTTGATTTGTTTGTTGACCGAACGGTATTCGTCTTTGCTGTTCGGGGTTAAAAAGACTTCAATCGCTTTGCGAAAAAGTATGGCCGAATCGATGACTTTATCATGAAAACTGTCAATTTTGTTTTCAAGGGATTTGGTTTTGGGAAAAAGCGAAATTTTTATCTTGAACATTATTTTTCTCCGTTAGTATAGCTGTAAACATAGGACATAAAGGTTAAATAACAATAAATATTTTTAGCTTGTAATTTGCTTGAAGATTGGTTAAATTGACTCCTGTCTTAAGATGAATTAATTCACAAATTGAGGAATATGTTATGAAAAAATCATTAGTTATTTCGATTTTAGCACTTTTGGTTGCTGTTGTCGCATTGGTAAAAGAATATCTCCCATGTACACATAAAACTGCTCCTGTCCCGCCAGTTAATGTAGAGCAGGTTTTGAAAGATCATCCGGAATATGTTGTCGGAGCTTTGCAGGCATATGAAATAAAGATGAGAGAAGAAGCTGAAGCTAAACATCAAGCTATGATTAAGGAAAATGAAGCCAAATTGACTGAAAATAATGCTCCTTTCCAAGGTCCGGCTGATTCTAAGATTGTTATGGTTGAATTTTATGACTATGCTTGCGGATACTGCCGCAGACTGTATCCGGAATTGGATAAATTGTTGGCTAAGAATACAGATGTAAAGGTTTTGTTCAGACCTTTGGCTTATGTTTCTCAGTATTCTGAGTATGCTGCTCGTGCAGTTTTGGCTGCTGATGAACAGGGCAAATTTAGTGAGTTGCATAAAGAGCTGTTTAGTGCTCCAAAACAATTGGATGACAAATTAGTTGATGAATTGGCTGCTAAAGTTGGTATTGATGTTGAAAAGATGAAAGCTGATATGAAATCTGATAAAGTAAATGCGGCTTTTGAAAACAACCATTCTTTGGCTGAGAAAATTCAGATTGAAGGTGTTCCATCATTGATTATTAATGGTGAATTGGTTCAATCTGCCCCGACAGCTATTCAATCAAAAATTGACGCTAGCAAATAGTGTTGAAACTTGATTAATGAAAAGCCACCATAGCGGTGGCTTTTTTATGGTATATGAGCCATACTAAAAAAGACCAGCCGCGTTGTTTGGCGGCTAGTCTTTTTTAGATCAAGCAGAATGTTAGTCTGTCAAAGAAGCTTTAACCGAAGCAAAGAGCTCCTTATCTTCTTCTGATGCGCAATAGAGGTCATCATTGCAGGGCAGTCCTTCTTCTAACTGTGCGTAGTGCGCATAGGCAGAAATGATAACCTCACAGCAACCGCCGTACCGTCTGCAAAGTTCTTGTGCATAGACAAAAGCCAATTTGGGAATTTCGCGTCCCGGCTTGCTAAAAAACTCTTGTGCGCGCTCGACAGCATCTTTCGTTGTTTCTGACATTTCGATAAAATTTAGGTTAATAAATATTAATTATAATTTATATGCCTTATCTTACCATAAACCAACGTTTATGATGATAGGTGTTTACATGATTTTTTGATTTTAACCTAAGATATAACTAGCTGTATTTTCACGATTCTTTTTTTGTAAAAAATTGACAAAATTGGTTGACATAAACGTTGGTTTATGGTGGTGGCACTAATTACACTTTATGTGGTAGTTTTGAATATATGTAAGTACTTACGCAATTTGGGACAATGGATAATGCCCAGGTGGCAAATCGCATTGGCCAAGGAAAGGCAATGAGCCCGACATTTCTTTCCAGGCGTGAAGCTATTATGTCAGCGGCTTTTTCAGCAGACATAAAAAAGGGCATCGGGCAAGTGTTTTTGTCTGTTATGCGTGATTTTACAAAGCCGGGACAGATAACGTTGATTTGAATGTTTTGTTTTAAGTAAGCGGCACGTAGGGCTTCGCCATAGGCTTTTACGCATGCTTTGCTGGCACTATAAGACGGGCAGGCGGCTAATCCGTGATAGCCGGCAATTGAACTTAAGATTGCAATAGCTTTAGGCGAATCGTCTTTACGATTTTGATAAATATCAAGTGTAGGATGAATGGTGTTTAGAACGCCAAAAACATTGATATTGAAGGTATTATAAATGTTGTCGGGGGTTTCCTGCAAAGTAGCAACTCCGGCGTTGGCAATTACAAGATTGAGTGGGGCTTGGGTATTTGCCTCATTAATCCAGTTAAGAACAGTGTTTTTATCGCTGACATCAAGGATTTGGGTGTGAACCTTGACACCTTTTGCAGAACATCTTTGAGCAACTTGTTCAAGGCGGTCGGCATTACGTCCGCAAATAAAAATATTTTCAGCACCAATTGCGGCGTAATGCAAAGCTAAAGCTTCACCGATACCGGATGATGCACCGGTTATTAAAATATTTTTGAATTTGGTCATGGCTTTTATCCATTAATTGTTAATCTTTTATGGATATAATAACAAAAAAAATAATTTGAGGAGAAAATTTTTGAATATATCCAGTATGACAGGTTTCGGGCGTTCAAGCGGTCATTGTGAAATTGATGAGATTGCTTTTGATTGGGCTTTCGAGGCTAAAAGCGTTAATGCTAAAAATTTTGATTTTAAGATGAGAGCACCGCAAATGTTGGAAAATATGAGCGGTGAACTGAAAACAATTGCACAAAAATATTTTGAGCGCGGAACGGTGAACGTAAATTTAGATGTAAAGACCGAGCAGAGTGCCGATAATGTAAAAATCAATAATGAATTGTTGGCTAAACTGATGGAAACATCAAAAGAGTTTTGTAAAAACGGAAATTTGCAAATGCCGACAATGGGTGAGTTGTTGAATGTTAACGGTGTAATTGAGATTGAGCGCAGAACTTTTGATGAAGATACTTTGGTAAAGTTGGGTAATGAGTTAAAAGAAGGTTTTGAAAAATGTTGCGCTGAATTGCAGGTAGATCGGCAACGTGAGGGTGAAAAAATCGCTAAAGCTTTGTCTGTATTATTGCAAAAGATTAAAAGTATTGTTGAGCAAATAATTGCAAAAGCTGATAAAATGCCGGAACAAATCGCGGAAAAGCTTAAACAACAAATTGCTGAATATTTAGGTGAAAATGCCGATGTTAGTGAAGAGCGGTTAGCGCAAGAAATTGTGTTTTTGGTAAATCGTGCCGATATCAGAGAAGAAACTGATCGTTTGCAGGCACATATTAAGACAGCTGAGCAATTATTGCAAAGTGGCCAAAGTGTGGGGCGCAGACTCGATTTTTTGTGTCAGGAACTTAATCGTGAGGCTAATACAACCTGTTCTAAAGCCGCAGATGTTGAAATTATAAATTGTGGCATGGAATTAAAGGCGACAATTGAACAATTTAGAGAACAAGTGCAGAATATGGAGTAAGCTATGGAAGATGTTATTGATTACTTGAGCCGGGAAAGACGAGGGGCAATGTTTTTGATTGAGGCTCCGTCGGGAACAGGAAAAGGAACAATAATTAAAGAGTTGCTGAAGAAAGATGATAAGCTGAAATTTTCGGTATCCGTAACAACCCGCCCACCACGGAGTAACGAGGTTGATGGAGTGGATTATCATTTTATTTCGGACGAGCAATATGATAAATATAAGGAGGAAGATGCTTTTTATGAATATGTAGATTCGCAGTATGGGAATCGTTATGCTACTTTGCGTTCGGAAGTTGATAGATTTTTGGCTCTTGGTGAAGATGTGATTTTTGACATTGATTGGATGGGGGCTCGACAGGTAAAAGAAAAAGCTCCTCAAGATGTGGTTACGATTTATATGTTACCGCCGTCAGTTAAAGAGGTGAGAAGAAGACTGGAAAAGCGTGGAACGGACAGCCATGAAGTAATTGAGAAGCGGATGAAACTTATAGGCGAGAAACTTAGTCACTGGCAGGAATTTGATTATGTTGTCGTATGCGAAAATCCAGAATATGCATCTGAAACAATTATGCACATTATCTGGGGTGAGAGAATGAAGCGCACTCGTCAGCAGAAAGGACTTGAACATTTTGTGAAAGAGTTGATGGAAGAAGCAGAATCAATAAAATGACGGCTTGCAAAAAGGGTTATTTTTGGTTATGCTTCAACCAACCGATTGAGGAATGATATGAGACCAAATTCAATTTTAGGCAGATATTTATCGCGTCAAATGTTGATGAGTTTTTTAGTGGTATTGCTGATGATTGTCGGCATTATTATGATGTTTGATATTATCGAACTTTTGCGGCGTACAGCTGATCGTCCTGATGTGGGATTTGGTTTTGTGGTAAAAATGGCGTTAGTAAAAATGCCACGATCGTTTGAGCTTGTTTTTCCTTTTGTAATGATGATTGCAGCTATGGTGACTTTTTGGAAAGTCAGTCGGTCAAATGAATTTGTGATTATGCGCGCAGCGGGAGTGTCGATCTGGGGATTCTTGATACCGGTGTTGGCAATAGTATTTTTGGTCGGAATTGTTAATATAGGAATAATTAATCCGATTTCATCGTATATGTATGAAGTATATGAAACTATGAATTATCGTTTTAAGACCCAAAACCCTGATGCAGTATTGTTTTCAAACAAAGGACTATGGATTAGAGAGGCCGGAGAAAACGGAAATATCTTGGTGTTGGAGGCAAAATCGGTTCGGCAAGAAGATGATTTGTTGCTGATGCGTAAAGTCAGTTTGTTGGAAATGAGCCCAAATTCAATGTTATTGAAGCGCGTCGAGGCTTATGCCGCAGAACTGCATAATAATAAAATAGAAATGAAAGATGTTCGGATTTTTGAAACCGGAAAACCGACGCAAAAGCTTAATGATTTTGATTATAAGACGTCACTAACTATTGAGCGAATTAAAGAAAACTTTATTGAGCCGGAGGCGATTTCGTTTTGGGATTTGCCGAATACGATAGAATTTTACGAGAAGTCAGGTTTTTCAGTGGTTCGCCACAAGATGCGGTATCTGTCACTGTGGGCATCACCTTTTTTGCTGATGGCAATGGTTTTGATTGCAGCGGTGTTTTCTCTGCGTGGCAATAATCGCCGAGGCGGCGTGATGTACATGATTGTTGGAGGAATTACAACCGGATTTATTGTATATTTTATGTCGCAGATTATTTATGCATTCGGAATTAATAATTACATTCCGATATTGTTGGCAGTGTGGACACCAACGTTGATTATTGCAATGGTGGCGACATCACTCCTGCTTCATTTGGAGGGAAATTAAAGAAAGCTTTTTTAGGAAAACCGGTATGAGAAAATGCAAAGATGAAGGTTTGAAGATGAGAAAAAGTGAATCCTATGTATCGTGTGGTATGGTCCCACCTAGGTTGTACCGGCAGGAAAAAAACTGGACTTGTTCAGTGGCGGCAATCAGGACGATTTTGTCGGCTTTTGGTGATAAGGTTTTATCTGAGGCAGAGTTTATAAAAAAGTACGATTTGGTTAAGGGGCCTCACTATACCGAAGAAATTATGAGTAAAAAAATGCTTGGCAAGAAAAAAGTGCTGTCATGTTTAGATTTTGCCAATCAAGAAATATCACTTAAATTGTTGAATAACCTTTTGAAAGAAAAATATTATGTTATGGCTGAATGCTTGTATAATTGTGCTCATTGGGTTGTTGTTTTGGCTTATATTGCTACAGGTGGAAAGGGTGACTTAAAAGAACATCGAATTTTGTTTTATGATCCGTATTATGATGAAACGCGCCTGGTTAGAGCAGATGAATTTTATGAAATGTGGTGCGATATTGATGGGCATCGCCACGAATTTATCGCAGTAATGTCCGCATGATCTTGAAGGAAATTAGTGATAGGTGAAAAAGTGCTTGATTTATTTTTAGGATAGTGTATTAATCTATCCAGTCATTAGGGGTATAGCTCAGTTGGTAGAGCATCGGTCTCCAAAACCCAAAATAGAATTTTCCAAGTATTTAAATTTCCACATTTTTTATTGATTTTTCAAACAGTTTAAGCAAAAAAAATTTTTTGCCTAGCGTACCTTGGCGTACCTAGGTGTTCTCGATTTTCCGAACCGTTTCGGTATACTTTAGGTATCAGATAAACCGAAACGGAGATTTTGAAATGGTAAAAAGTTTTCCTGGAGTGCGAACAGCAAATCGCATAAGAAATGGTAGAAAAGATATTTACTTTTCTATTCGCTATACCAAAAACGGTAAGCAGTGTGAAGAAGGCATCGGTTATAAATCAGACGGATTTACGGCAGAAAAAACCTACGAAATTTTAAAAGAATTAAAACAAGATATAAAAGCAGGTAAAGTATCTTCTTTACGCGATAAAAACAACCAACGCGAACAAGAAAGAATTGCTAATGAGGCGGCAAATATGACGTTCTCGGAGCTTTTTGAAGAATATTATCAGCCGCATATTCAAAATAAAGACAAAAAATCAACATATGACAGAGAAGTTAACCTATATAAAGTATGGCTTAGACCTTTTTTGGGAGATGTTAAGTTAAACCTCATTAGCCTCAAAAGCCTCACTAGGTTAATTCAAGCTATGGATAAAAAACATTTATCTAATCGTACGAAACGCTATGCTATTGCACTAACGCGACAAGTTTTCAATTTTGCAATTAAATATGAGCTATTTGCAGGGGAAAATCCAGCAGCAAGATTTGACGAGCTGAAAAAGGAAGATAATCAACGTGTAAAGTTTTTAAGCGAAGAAGATTTAAACAATCTTTTAACAGAAATAAAGAAACATAGCTATCAAGTTTATGTAATGGCACTTATTTCCGCCGATTGCGGACTACGCGCCGGAGAAATTTTCAGACTTACTTGGGCAGATGTAAGCCTAGAAGAAAAAATGCTATTTTTGCGTGATACCAAAAATAGTAAGAATCGTTATGCCTATATGACAGACCGTGTTTTTGATGAACTTTCAAAATTAAAACAGCATGAAGGCAATGAATTAATCTTTCAAAGCAGAGAGGGAAAGAAAATAGAACACGTTTCACGCACTTTTGAACGTGCAGTCAAAGCATTGGGATTAAATAAAGGTGTTACAGACCGCAGGCAAAAAGTAGTTTTTCATTCTTTAAGGCACACATTTGCCAGTCGGTTAGTGCAAAAACGCGTTTCACTTTACGAAGTCAAAGAACTGTTAGGACATTCCGATATTGCAATGACTCAACGCTATTCACACTTGGCAAATGAAACGCTACGAGAGGCTGTTTCTAAGCTTAATTAGAGCAGTTTAACATATTATTTTGTTTATTATTTCGGGGCTTTTTTTTAGTTCCGCACTCAAAATATTTTTGCACCCAAAAAAGGTGAATTGAGGTCTTTGGTCGTTATAGCGCGAAAAAACAATGGTGTTTTTTCATAACTTTCGAAAAAGGAAACGAAAAATGAAGAAAAACAATGATTTATCGCCAAGATTCTTTGAAATTTACAAAAGTAAACTTCTCGAACAAGCACCTTTAATTAGCCGAGTTAAGCTTTGCGAAATACTCCCATTTCTGAGCAGAAACACATTACGAAATATTGATTATGAAAACCCAGAAAAAGGAATAGGCGAAGTTTACTACGTAAACGGCAAAGCTTACTATGATGTAAACGATGTAATCCTATACATAAAAAAGAAATTTTGCAACCCCGAAAATGAAAAGGAGAATACAAAAAATGAAATTATTAAAAGTCGACCACAAATTTTTAGTTATAAAAGCGGAGGTATGAAATGAAACTAAAAAACATTTTAATTGAACAAATGGAGCGAGAGGCGCAAGCCTCTCCACTCCCTCCGAGAGAAGATGTTAGCGCATCTGCTCTCAATAACCAAAATGTTTGCAATATCAACGAAGCGACCAACTTTTTGGATATTGCTACATTTTACGCACAAAGCAATATTAAAACCTTTCCGGTAAAAAAGCAAGGCAAATCACCGCTTTGCCCGCATGGTTTTAATGACGCAACCGCTGATAAAGTCGTATTGCAGGAATGGAATAAGCAATTTCCAGATTGCAATATAGGCATTCCGACCGGAGCAATCAATAATATCTTTGTTGTTGATGTAGATGGTGAAAGCGGCGCAAAATCTTTAGCTGAGTTTGAAAATAAATATGGTAAACTCAAAGCCCCGACCGTTAGCACCGGAAAAGGTAAGCATTTGTATTTCAAAATGCCGGAATGGGTAGAAATCAAATGCAGTACGAGTAAAATAGCTCCGCATATTGATATACGCGGTAATGGAGGCTATGTTGTAGCACCACCATCTATTCACGAAAACGGTAATAAATATACTTGGGTTAATTTTGACTTTAGTCAAGATTTTCCAACTGCACCAGAATGGTTGATTGATTTAATTAACAATCCCGAAAAAACAGATATTGATATGTTGCTTGATGAAATAGCCAACGCTCCTGAGGGAACACGGAACGATAGATTGTTAAGTAATACTATCAAAATTTGTAATAGTGCAGATAGGCAATTTCGCGATATTTCTGAAATCAAAGAAGATGTTGTAAATGCCGCGCTTGAATCAGGATTAACAAAAGCAGAGACAGTAAAAACAGTTAGCAATGCTATCAAGTTTTCAGAAGCTCACAGCGATAATCAAGCAGACACAGAACCGGATATGGATATTCTTAAAACTAAGGACTTGTTACCGGCGCCACGGCTTGATACAAGCATATTTAAAAGCTTGGAGCCGTGGGTAGTGCAAACGGCACAAAATACTAATGCGCCGGTTGACTATGTGGCATTTTCATTGCTAGCCGGCGCAGCAGGTGTTATTGGTTTGTCGCGTTCTGTTTCACCTTGGGCTGAATGGATTGAACCATGCTGTTTATGGATTGGTGCTGTCGGAGAGCCAAGCTCCGGCAAAACACCGGCAACTACTCCTATTCGGCGTATTTTGAATCAAATTGAGGAAGACCATAAAGAGCCTTATTTTGCAAAACTAGCAGAATGGAAACGTACTAGAGAAGTTGCTAAGCAACGCAAAAAAGAATGGGAAGAAAAGGTCAAAGAAAATCCCGATACTGCAAGCAATTTTCCAAATGCCGCTATTATTCCGGCAAAACCGCAAACATATCGCTTTGTTTACGGTGATACTACACAAGAGGCAATCACCAAAGATATGGAGCGCAACATAAAGGGGGCTATTCTTTTCCGCGATGAATTGTCGGCGTGGATTTGTGGTATGAATCGTTACAACAGCGGCAGTTCCGAGCGCGGTTTTTGGCTCGAGGCATTTAACGGGCACAAGTTTGTATGCGACCGCGTTAAATATGACGACGACCGATTAGAAATTAAAAATCTGTTGGTATCGGTGTTCGGCACTATACAGCCTCAAAGGCTCGTAGACACGGTTTTTGATGAGCGCGGCGACGGCTTCCTTGCCCGCTTTCTTTGGGTGTATCCAGCGGTGATACCGCCTGCTATACCGCAAAATATTGCTTTGCCGGAAACCGCGCTTAAAGCATTGCAAAAACTGGATACTTTATTAAATCCATATGCAGATTTTGCAGAAGAACAGAAAAAATGCTTGCCATTAAGTATAAAAGCAAAAGATGTTTTTAGCACTTGGTATATTGAACATTTAACCAGAACCCAGCAGGAAGAAAGCAATATCAAATATTTTCTTGGCAAAGGACAAGGTTATGTCCTTAGGCTTGCGTTACTTTTAGAGCTTTTGTGGTGGAGTAATTCGGAATTTACTGAGCCGACAGAAGTCAGCGAAGACGCGGTCAAGGCAGCTATAAATCTTTACGATACCTATTTATTACCTATGTGTGAACGTGTTTATTATATGTATTATAGTCCGGTATATAATATTGAGGCACGAGCATTGGCTCGATGGATTATCGAAAACAAACCTGAAAGCTTTATTTTACGTGATGTTTATAACAATGGCACGGTAAAATATCTGCGCCGCAAGGAGCCGACAGAAACTGCCGCTAAAAGATTGGTGGAGCTGAATTGGCTACGTTATGAATGCACACGCGCCGGAACAACCAAAGGCAAACGCCGGACTACTTATTATGTAAATCCCGAAGTTTACGCTTTGGCAGAAAATTATTAAAAATTAGAAAAAGGAAAGCAGAAAGGGCGAGTCTCAATGGTTCGCCCTTTTGATTTGTTAACTTAGCCGCCCTAAAAATTTATTGCCTTTATTCCATCTAGCTTCGTATTTATCCCGAACCTGATAAACCCAAATATCTGCATCATATTTATCATCAACCCAACAAATAACTGCTGTTGCACCATATTCACTATCGGAAAAATACCAAATTTCATCTTTGCAATCAGCCTCATAAATATCTCTTGTTTTGTAGAACCATAAATCAGCTTCGTATTTATCGCTAACTAAAAACACTTTTACCACCTTCGGAAAAAAATATATATCATTTGTAGCATATATTTGCGCCATTGTTTTTACCTTTCATGAAATAAAAAAACAAACGCGCCATTGTTCTAACGACGCGTCACAAATATAGTCGGAAATATATCATTTAATCCCTGTAACTAACGGATTCTCTTACATTGGATATTACATTTTTTTGATTTTCAGGTGAAGAAATTGCCCCTATCATTTGAACAAAAATATAAAAAAAGAAAATAGATAAAATTATTGCTTCAATCTGAGGTCCTATACTCCAATAAATTTTATTATTCAATACTTTCCAAGCTTTTCCTCTAGTAGAAATAGCGTTCGGTCTTGTATATTTTCTCACTAAATCACCAATTATTGCTGCGATAGAAAATGGTATAAATAAAACAAATATAAAGGATTGCTGGGTAAATAAATATAATATCAAGCAAACTACAAATGCTATAGTAGCATCTTTTATAATATCATTAATTCCGAATGAAAATTTTTCTTCCTTTAAGCGATTAATATTTCTCATTTTTTATCCCATCCACTAACCTGATCATTGACAAGATATATTTTTAAGGCATAACGATTTTTACCGGTTTGAATATATTTCCATGTTTCACCAAATTCTTTAGTACTACGCCATTCGCTAATATCAGCTGGATTGCCCAAAGAATCTAGTAATTGTGAAGCAGTTTGTCCAATCCAAAAACTTTGATTTAAAATACGAGAAACAATTTCTTCATCGTCATATTTAAGCATAAGCTCACAAATATGATTCCTTGTTTTTTTTACCATTATCAAATGCGAAAAGCATCTGAAATAAAAAATAATAACACATATACTAAAAAATATGAAAAATCCCCAACATTTCACTATCAGCCATGCAAATACTAATAACAATAAATATGATTTCATTAGACAAACCCTCTAGTTGCTGTTATGACATTTTTCTTTCCAGATTTTATAATATTTGAAAACATGCTCAGCTGTTTCCTTTGTATCTTTTCGGCTAGGTAACATTGGCTCATATATTTTGCAAAAATCATTTGTAGAAACGATTTCTGGTAAGGATTTAATCTCTGTAGCGCATCCCGTCAGTATCAGAATCAGAACTAAAATCATTATTTTTTGTGGCTTTAATATTTGTCTCATTTTTTACCTCCTTAATATTGTTATTCTCAGATTTTTCAGCAAATATTGTGCTGTATAAGTTTAAAATTTTCCCCTCTTTGTCCATTCTTGTGGTGTCTTTTATTAAATTAATGTGAAAAAATATTAATATAGTTGCTAATATAATGGCTTTTGCCGGTGTAAAATTATTTTTGTAATAAGTTTCCGTTGTTATATCTGTTTTCACCATTTTCAACACATACCCAATAATAACAAAAATTATCAGATAGATGCCCAAAGCAACTACCGCATAATCACAATCAAAAAAGCTTGCAATGAATTTGCAAATTGGTAAAAAAGAGTATTTGCAAATAATATACCCCACAAAAGAAAAACCAAATGCAAATAAAAAATATTTATGTATTTTATTCATTTTATTATCTATTCCTTATCCTATAAATTTTTCTACATCACTTTTGTTTTCAGCGATTTTATAAGCATATGTTGTTGTTTTTCCCATGCGATTAGCTGATTTAAAACCTTTCGCAACCTTGCTCTGTAAATCTTTTAACAAAGATTTACTATTAAGCGTTATTTCTTTGCTTTTACTGGAGAACTTATAGCACAATTTAACTTGTGATGTTTTCCCGTCGGCAAAAGAAACTTCTATTTGTTTGTAATCTTCACCGCTAAGCACATCACGCCAATCAAACCAACAGCCATAAAAACCACCGCTCGCATTAGGTACCCAACCTATATTAAAATTATGCCCCTGCAATGTATTATAAAGATAATCAAACCATTTTTCGCTATTCCAAGTCATAATATCAGTGTCATCACAGGCTTTTACACGTTCCTCTACAGAGTTGAGCCGTTGATAAAAACTTTCAAAAATTATGTTGCCGAAACATTTATCCTTTAAAATATCCAACATATCTTGGCGTTTGAGTGAACAGCAATCGTTTTGCGGAAGAATAGAACAATCGGAGGATTTATATCCATATACATAATTTCCAGTTTTGAAATAACACACTTTGATTTTCTTATCGGAATTAATCTTTTCTTCATGAGAACGCATATTCCGAACATAGCGAATGATTTGGTCATCGTGTTCATTAGTATATGTCTTATCTTCAATAATAAGAATATAGTTTTGCGTTACTACTAAGACATCTATATTATCTACTTGACGCTGGATTGATAAAATTTCTTCATTTTTATCAATTTCACACTTTTCCAGAAACATATGTGCCATGACGTATTCATTAGGAAAATCCTTTTTATATTTTTCCTTTCCAAATGCCAACATATAACAAAGAAAAGCATCTTGCGATAATTCACTTGTGGCATAATCAAAAATATTCGGCTGATTCATTTTTATACACTCCACTATGAATAATCGCAAAACATAAACACAGTGTAATGTGTATTAGATTCGGTGTCAATCAAAATTACAATAAAAAACACAGCCAACCGTTATGGTATTTAACACATTAAAATGTGAAAATAACCGGTGATCTGAAAGGCTGAATATGACCGAATCAAATATAATTTTAAAAACTTTAGGTAGACGAATTGCCACACTCCGCAAACAACAAGGAATGAACCAAGAAGAATTTGCGGAAGTTTCCGGCAAGATGATTAACACAATTTCCAATATAGAACGAGGTTTAAGCGATCCGAAAATAACAACTTTGTTATCTTTGGCTGAAGCTTTGAATGTTCCGGTGGATTCTTTGTTTAGTGACAACGAGCAACCACCGATTGAGGAACTGCCGGAGAATGTGCAAGCCATATTAAAACTGATTAAAAACCAAGACACACGTACGCTCAAAACCATTCAAAAACAAATTGAAGCTCTTTTAGAGCTCACTAAGTTTTAATATTCCCCATTGCAGAATTAAATAAAATTATTGAAATTCTTTTATTTTTATATATTATCACCTTATAAAGATCATTTAAGGAAATACAATGTTTTACAGGCAAAAATTAGTTTTATCGCTTTTGCAGGCATTTGGTGGATGTCTTGATAAAACAGATTTTCAAAAATATTTATTTTTATATACACAAATATGCCAACCAAAAGATAAAAAGGATTATACCTTTGTTCCTTATAGGTTTGGTTGTTTTTCTTTCCAATCTTATGCAGATATTAGAAATTTGGAACAATCCCAATATATCACCTATAACGATAAGATTGAGTTAAGAGATAAAGAAGCTGATTTTATTTCATTATTAGAAAATTCTGATAAGAGTAAAATTGTAAAGTTTAAGGAAATATACTCCAAATATAAGGGAGATGACTTAATTAAGTATGTATATGAAAAATACCCATATTATACTCTAAAAAGTGAAATATTTGATAGAATCTGCCCAGATTCCAATAGATATACACTGGAAGTTTCAAATAAACGAAAACTTTTTACTATCGGATATGAAGCTGACAGTATAGATGGCTATATTAACAGATTAATTCAAAATAATGTCAAGTTGGTATGTGATGTTCGGCGAAATCCTATAAGTAGGAAGTATGGATTTTCTAAATCATCTATGCAAAATATAATAGAACGGGTTGGTTTGTCCTATATAAATATTCCTGAATTAGGTATAGAGTCTGAACAAAGAACTGAATTAAATACTATGGCAGATTATAACAAATTATTTTCAATATATGAAAAAACGACATTAGCTAAGTCTGAATATTATTTAGATAAAATTCTTGACTTGATAGAACGCTATAAGCGTGTTGCCTTAACCTGTTTTGAAGCAGATTACCATATGTGTCACCGTGCTAGAGTAGCAAATGCTATAATCAAAAAGAGACCAGATTTAGAATTGGAGCATATATAGATGGACTTTATAACTAAAAAAATTTTGATTCTTGTAAAAACTTATCCATCAATATCTAAGAAATATGTAGAACTTGTTTGTACTGCCGGTATGGATGAGGATGGAAATTGGTACAGACTATATCCAATTCCATTTAGAAAGTTAGATGATGACAAACAATATGGTAAATATAGATGGATTGAAGCTAGGATGTATAAAGGAAACGATGATCCACGCATTGAGAGTTATAAAGTTGATTACGAGAGGATAAAACTACTAGAACAAATTAAATCTAATGACTGGGGACGCAAAAGTAATATTGTTTTGAAAAAAGCAATTTATGATGATTTATCGAAACTTATCAAACAATCAAACACCACCAATATGTCTTTAGCAGTTTTTAAACCTAAGAAAATTATAGATTTTATCTGGGAAGAAGATTCCAGGGAGTACCCAAAAGAAAGATTGGCTGCTATAGAAGCTGAAAGAAAACAATTAAGTTTATTTTCAAATAAAGATGAAGATGTTGATGTGTTTAAGATTGTAGATAAATTACCCTATAAATTTTCATATATCTTTGAAGATATTAATGGCAAGCGATCTACTTTAATGATTGAGGACTGGGAAGTTGGTGCGGCATTTTGGAACTGGAAAAAACATTATGGTAGTGAAGAAATGGCACTTCAAAAAATTAAAGAAAAGTTTTTTGAAGATTATGCAAAAAAGAAAGATTTATACTTCTTTTTAGGAACAACAAGACAATTTCACGGGCGAGCAAAAAATCCTTTCATTATTATAGGATTATTCCCTTTGCCAAATGTTATTCAAAACAGTTTATTTTAAAATATGCCATAACTATCCCCAACCTATTGAAAATTAAGAAAATAAGTCTGGTAACTTTAAAAAATAACCGCCATACTAAGGGTGTGGGGCAAAAAAGCCAAAACCTAATGAGGCTTTTGAGGCTAACGAGGTTTGATTTACCCCCAACAAAAACATTGTAAATAGGTATGTCCGAAAGGCTTTAGGGATAAAAAAGGGAAAAGATTTTACAGGTGTCTAATCGTTAGAAATTCAGACATTTACAAAAGTCAAAAATTCTTCCTTTAGATGAGGATTTTTTAAAGGCAAAAACCGCTGAAAAGCAATAAGTGTGCGGATTATAAAAAAAGTTCTTGATTTGTGAGATGAAATGTTTTATAAGCATTTTCAAGCGTTAGGGGTATAGCTCAGTTGGTAGAGCATCGGTCTCCAAAACCGAGTGTCGTGAGTTCGAATCTTACTGCCCCTGCCAGTAAAGAACGTCCCTTTAGGGGCGTTTTTTGTTTTGGGGCAACGGCTTGAACGGCGTGAGCTTAAGATTAATCATGTGACGTTAAATGTTTACAAAGAATAATTATTCGAATATTGTATATGGGGTTTGTGTTAAATGAAAAAATATATTTTGGGTGTTGAAATTTTGATCAAGGTTATATGAAATGAAGTATACGACTGTATTTGGCGAAGAAATTGAAACTTCTTGTATCGGTTGTACTGTAGCTAATAATAAACAGTTTATGAAAGGACGTATTTATAGAACTAAATTATGGAATTTGGCTCAAGATTTTGAAATTGCGTATCCCGGAATGATTATTTTGTCACCGTTACGGCACGTTTCTAATTATATTGACCTAACTTTGGATGAGCAACAGGAATTAAATATGTTGTTATCACATTGTAAAAAAGCGATTATAAATATATTTAATTGTGAGAGAGTTGCGTATGCCTTTTATGAGAAGCCAGATGGGCATATTCATTTTATTGTAATTCCGCTTCATAATTTGATTGATATAAAAGATAAATATTCTGTTCTTGGTGAGTTAATGACAAAGGCAGAAATGCTAAGAAATAATAAAGAAAACATGGTTCGAGTTGTTGATGCAATTTCAAAGTTGAAAAACTATTTCAATAATTTATAAAGCATTTACTGTCTTTGCCCAAACAAAAACCGCCTGTTGTGGGCGGTTTTGAAGTTATGGGAGGTGGTATTTTTTTATTATCAGGTTATAAGCTTTTTTTATATCATACGATTTTCCAACATTTATTCCTAGCTGTTTTATTGTATCATACATCTGTTCTTTTATATGTATTATTTCTTCGTCAGATTTGTTGGTAAAATCATTTTCATTTTCATATTCAATTAAGAGCCCGATATCTTTTACTTCTTCTAAGTTAAGTGTGATATTATTTTTAGTATAGTTATTAAAGTAAGAATGTTTTCTTATCAGCTCTCTAAAACCAATTTTTTCAAGTAGTGCTTTCATTTTGTTAATATCGTCTATTGAGACTGATATTATTTCTTCAGATGTTGTTTGTTCTTGGTGATATGATTTATTTTTTAGTATGATAAAATTTCTCTCTCTCTCTCTCTCTCTCTCTCTCTCTCTCTCTCTCTAGCATTCCGTAATGATGGCGCAATAAAACAGAGCGATTTAACAATTCAAGAATGTTATTTTTGTCTTTTAACAAATTTAGATCTTGTGTCATGTAAATATCATCACAATATTCGTTAGATGTTTGGATATAGCCGTTACTTAATAGCTTTTCTTTTGCTATTTCTTTGGTTTCATTAACTTTGACGGTAATTTCAATAGTTTTCATAAAAGACTTCCTTTTGTCAATGATATATACTAATTTTATAAACCGTGATATAGAGTTTGTCAAAGGATAGGTTATGAAAAACGATATTTTATTGATTTGCCAATGTTTTTGGAGTAAAGTGGTGATTAAATATGGGGGAGTGAGGCTATATCCTTATGTTTTGTTTGTTAAAGTAATCTAAAAAGATATTTAGGATTGTTACATTGAAAAAGATGTTGTTTGAAATTTTGCGCAAATATGAGCCGATGAGAAAAAAATATTTCAGTAGGTTTTTGATAGTTGAAATAGGCTTGTTTTGTTTGATGTCTATGTTGTTTTCTTATTGGAAACAAGGGATTTTTCTCGTTTAGTTGGACAATACTCCAAATTTTGAGAATCTTAAAATAAACGAAAGAGCGTTCAGGTGAACGCTCTTTCGGAGTGAATGTTTTTTGGTTACTCTTTACCCAATCCTAGCAGAATACTGGCTTGATCGGCAGCTAATACTGGGTCGTTCCAGTTTTCTGCTGATTTTGCTGCGATGGCTTGGGTTTCGATGCGCTTCAATTTTAGGATGTCGGGGTTTCGACGCAAGGCTGCACCTTCTATGTCAATTGCCTCCGCGCGGCCTTGAGCAGCGATTTTAATGCTTTCAGCTTCACCGCGAGCCCTTTCAATTTTTTTCATTGCCTCAGCTCTTTCGCTAGCAACTTCATTTTCGCGCCTTTGTGCCTCTTGTGTCGCCGTAATTTTTGCATTTATCGTTTCCCGTACTTCTTCAGGAACATCAATGGGCGACATGTATGCTACTTCTTTGATGTGGATTCCGTAAGGCGCATATTTGTCTCGTACGATCTGCTGTACAGCAATCCTCACGCTATCCTTTCTTGTCGAATAAACATCTTCGACAGATAGTGTCTGCGATACTGTGTTGAACGCTGACACGATATCCTTCTTCATAAATTGTTCTTCGATCTCTTGCGGTGTACGTTTGAAATAAACGTACATTTTGCGGCGATCGTCATCGACGGTCGAGAACTCATACTCGATGTTTATTTCGGCCTTGAGCGTCATAGCTTCGGCTTGGAACGCGATCCGTTCATCGGAATCTTTCCTTTTCACCCAACTGTGTTGTTGCACATTGGCGGGGTACACGTAGATGTGAAAGCGGCCAAACCAATGGTTGGCATACAACCCTGGGCCAAGAATATCTACCTCGCCCTTCCTGTCTCCGTATTCGTAGGTCTTGGTCGCGAATGTTCCCTGAGGGACCCTAGTGCACGACGAGAAAACTGTGACCACAAAAATGGCCATAACCATAACCAAAAAATTTTTCTTCTTCATGATCAAATTGTTTTTAATTGTTTTTAATTGTTTTTTGAAATTGTTATCAACTGTGTTGATGTTTTTTGGGGGGGTTAGTCTCCTTTGTGGGTAGCCACATGTTAATGAGCAACCACAGAGCGAGCACTGCAAGAATGATGCCTGTAAATACTCCCACGTCGCTCCCTGATGTAACCAACTGACTTGCCAAGCAACCGCCGCCACCGAAGATAGCAATCGTTCCAATTACTTTCCAGTACAGTGGCAAAAGGCGAAGTTTTGTCACCATACCTTTCTTTTTTTTCTTTTTCATGAATTCTTACTTTTAATAATGAAACATAATACTGACTTGTACAGATGTATATGTAACATATTTTTAAATCTTTGTCAATATTTTTTTAGATTTTTTTATATTTTGTCAAAATACTTGTGTTTCTGATTTTTTTAGAATTAATGTGTATTGGGACAAGGGTGTTTTTTGTTGGTGTGCTAGTATGGTACGTCCTTGTAGCACAAAGAATAGCCTGCTACCTATAAACACAAAGTCCTCCGGCTAACTGTTGGAGGACTTCTTGTTTATGTATAAGTGTGATAAGGATAAAAAACTTTAACCCATAATGTTTGAAGTACTTGCTAAATTAGGTAAAAAGTGTTATAAGGCAATATTATGAAAATATATGATTTGATGCCATCTGTTAAGGATCTTATTCCTTATGATTATGAACATATTCGTAGTGAAGAATATGAAAAAATTGTGTGTGATTTTTTAGGTAAGTGTCCGAAAGAAAGATTTTTTGAACAAGTTAGCGGGGCCCCAGGTGCCGGCAAAACTACTTTTTGCCAAAAATCAATCAATGGTTGCTTTTTGAGTTTTGATAAAATTATGGAGGATTTGCCATCATATCAAAAAGATTTGATAGAATATGGCAGTAAGAAAGCATTTCAAAATAATGAAATTGTTGCAAGAGTTATCGGGTATGAGATTTTGCGCAGAGCTGTAGATAGTGGATGTAAATTAGTGCTAGAGCATAGTGGGGTTAATCTGGCTCACTTGGAGTTGTTTTGTAATTTGAAGAAGTTGAAATATAAAACAAGGGTTGATTTTGTGATAAGTGATTTGAAAACGTTATTAGAAAGAGTGAAAGTTCGGGAAGCCATTACGAAACGGCATACTCCGAAAAAAATGATCGAGCAAAGGTATGCGCTTGTGAATGAATACATAGAAAAATACAGAAAAATTGCCGATGAAGTTAAGGTTTATAGTTCAGTAGATTGGTAAAGGAGTTAAATGTTAATATAGGGTGATACTTTTTCTAATATAGTTGAAATTATTTCTTTAGCATCTATATCTCTAGTATCACTAGTTATTCTAATGTTTAGGTTAAATGGAATTTCAATTTCTGCCAGAGCAAGAATTTTGTAAAGTGAGGCATAAACTAGTGCCTCAAAGGTATTGTTTGTTGTAATATATGATGTGTTTTGAGAATTGAAAGTGTAGCATATAGTGTTTTGTACACAATCTTCTTTAATTGAAAAATTTAGATAGTTAAGACATTTAAGTTCTTTATATATAACATCGGCTGGTTCTTTTATCAAGCGCAATGCATATTTGATGCCGATTGAAATAGCAATATAAGGTTTGTAATTTTCAAATGCTTTTTTATAGTTTTCATTTTTAATTACAAGGCAGTCAACAGTATTTTGATTATCTAAACAGGAGGCAATAAAAAATGCTAATGACAAAAGGTTGGTGTCAAAATGACTGTCGTCGGATATGGCAATTAAATATTTTTGAGATCGGTACTGTTTAATTGCCTTTTGTGCATATGAAATGTATGCATCAAAGGGTTTGTTGCATAAGTCAGGTACATCCAATAAGGGGTGTTCTTGCTCCTTAAAGAAAGGATCTAAATGTTTGTCAAAAGCAATTTCAATCATAGATGAGATAATATTTTAATTATCTAAAAAGTCAAGTATTTGCCTTGTAGTTCATGGATGATATTTCTTGATTACCAGAAATTTTTCGGGTAAAATAGTGATATGAGAACAAATGAGAGGAAATGATGACTATTTATACCTATGATATGTTGGATAAAGAGTTAAAATCCGGCAAAGCAGGCGTGTGTATGTCTTCTGAAAGTGCGAGGATTATTATTCCGACGGCGTGTGATGAGGTTGTGGGGTTTACAAACCCTGATGATTTGGATGTTGATTTGTTGGCTCGTTGGAAACGAGGTGAGAGAGGGCCGGAATTTGAAAATCAGAAGCTGATGCCTGGTGATTGTTTGGTTGTTTATGATAATGAAAATGATTTTAATGAAGTTTTGAAAAAATATCCTGATTGGCATAAAACACCGCAGGGGATTAAGGATATGATTGAAAAACTGTATGATTATGCGGATTTTGGGGCAAAAAATACTGAACCGGCAATATGGAATGGTAATTTACACTGGGCTAAAGGTGTAAAATTGATAACGCAAGACGGGCAAAAGGTTGATGAAAAAATGTGGCAAGAAAATGCCGGTAAGGCTCTAAATGTGTTGAAGTTTCCAATGCCGATTAAACAATATTTTATTTTGTTAAAGCCGGGGGATAAACTTGTTTCGCCAGAGGGAAGAGTACAAACAGCAGGAATACTGTCGGCAATTGCGGTCAAGCAACCAAATGGAGGATGGAATATGGTGCAATTAAGCCCACGAGGCTATAAAATAGATGATTTGATGACCTGTAGAAAAAAATCAAATTCAAAAAGAAAAGAATATCCCGATAATGCCAGATGATGTATGTAAAAACGATTGACAATTAATAAAAATACGCTAGGTTGTGGGCGTGTTTTTATTTTTGTTTATATTACTAACAATCAATCAATATTTATTATGGAAGGCTATTATGTATCCAGATTCGTCTTGTTTCTGGTGTGTTTGGTTTGTGCTTTTGCGGTTTATGGTTCTCAGAGAATCAGATTCTGCATTAATAAGAAGGTATATAACCGATTTTTTGCAGTGGTGTTCTCGCTGTTGACCGCATATATTGTGTATGACAACGTTTGTTGCGGTTTGCCTGAAAAGTGGTTGCCTGCAATATTGGGGTATTTGTTCGTGTATTTTTGGGTGTTGGCTGTTTGGTATACATATCTGCCGTGCACTAGGCTTGAGGCTGATAAGGTATATAAAATGACAGTTATCGGAAGTACATGTATCGAATCGGGAGTGAATTATGTCGGCAATATTGAAACAGCTGATGGAAAAACAGTGCAGGTATATCTGAATGGTGAGCAAGCAGGGTGTTTTGAGGTGGATGTACAATTTTCTGAAATCTACTTTGGCAAAATTCAGGTATGTCGCGCCGAATAGCTTTTGATTAAACCCGCTGAGTGAGGACTTGGCGGGTTTTGTGTTTCGGTGTGTTCTAAAATGGTTGACGATTGGATAAAAATGATTTAGGTTGCGAATATAATTTTATTTTTGTTCATATTACTAACAATTAATCAGTATTTATTATGGCTACACATAAGAAAGAAGTTACTACTGTGACGCAAATTATCGGCAGTGGTGGAGTGGTAAGCGAGATTGTTCCTTTGTCGCCGTATATTGAGGCGGAGGTGTATCGTGGTGGACGTGTACAACCAAGTGCGATAGCGTTGTACACGGATGCTGATCACCCGGGAAATGATAGTACCAGTCGGTCACAGATACGCATTGCTTTTGCTGAAGACGGTAGGACTCCTATAGGGATTTCAGTTGTCGATAAATATGGAATACATATTATGGATTGGAACCGTTAAAGGTGTCTTTTGATAGAAAAGAGGGTTGTGCAGGTCAGGCACAATCCTCTTTTCTTGTGTTATATCAGTATTTTAAGATCTTTAGAGTAGCCTTGTCAGCATTGAGAGTAACTTTGCCGCCGATGGGCAGAACACGACGAGATGGTGTGTGTCCGAAATTAAAGTCATAAATCGCCGGAAGATTAGTGCCTTGCAAAAAGTCGTGCAGGCAATCCTCAAGGGTGCCATCTTCTTCATCGGCTTTTGAGCCGGTAAATTGTCCGAAAATAACACCTTTAAGCTTGTCAAAGTGTTTTTGTTGTTTGAGTTGTTGTAACATTAGGTCAATTTTATAAACCGGCTCATTGACTTCTTCCAACAGCAGAATTTTGTCGGCAAAATCCGGAAAATAAGGAGTTCCTGCCATACGTGTGATTACAGTAAGGTTGGAGCATATCAGGGTTCCTTCGGCAGAGCCTTTTTGGAGGGTTTTGCCGGATTTTATTTCAAACAGTTCATGGTTAAGAAGATTTTCAAGATCTGTTCTAATCTGTTGGTCGAGAGATCCGCTCTTAAAATCATAGGTCATTACAAAACCATCATAAGAAACAAGTTTGCTTTTTTGATATAGAGCCAACTGAACAGCGGTATTGTCGCAAAAACCGATAAACGGCTTAGGATTGGCGTGTGCAAGTTCATAGTCTATATAGGGGAGAACTCTGGTGCCGCCGGCAGCTGCGCGGACACAGAATATGGCTTTTATGCTTTTGTCGGCAAAGGCAGAATTGATATCAGCGGCGCGTTCAAAGTCGGTTCCGGCCATGTAGCGGCGAACTTTTAACAAGTGTTTGCCAAGTACTGGTTTTAGTCCCAAGCTTTTGAGGTATTTTAAGGCAAGGTCAATTTTACTTTTATTACCGATTTGTCCGCAAGGGGCAATTATGGCTACTTTGTCACTGGGTTTAATTTTGTGCATTATAGTTTCTCCAATATTTGTCGGCAAAAGTCGGTTAATGAATTATCACGAGCGCCCATAATTACTATGCGGTCGCCTGATTGGGCAAATTGTAAAATTTTTTCCATGGCATCAGCTTTGTTGGGAACAAAAAAGGCATTCTTTTTGCCTTGCTCTACGGCATAATCAATCAGATTTTGAGATGAAATGTCTTTGGCTACCGTGCCACCGACAAAAAAGATTTCGGGCATTATCAAAATGTCTTCATCATTCATATTATGAGTGAATTCGGTCATTATTTCTTTGCCGAGTGAGCGCATTGGGGCAAACCCATGTGGTTGGAACATGATAATAAGTCTGCCGTTATAACCGCGAAGAGCGCTGACCGAGGCTCTGACTTTGTCGGGATTGTGCGCAAAATCATCAATTACAGTTATATTATTTTTTTGCCCGATGACTTCTAAACGGCGTTTGGTGCCGTGGAAATTTTGTAAGATTTCGGCGGCTGAATGCTTGTCCAGTCCCATAGCAGAGCAGGTGGCAATGGCGGCAAGAGCGTTAGCAACATTAAATTCCCCGATGAGTTTTAGGGTATATGTATGTCCGTCAAAGCTGTATTGTACACCACCGGCGAGAGGGGTTATGTCTGAGGCATAAAAATCGGCGGCAGGGTTGTGGGTTGAAAAGCTGAGTACAGGTTTGCTGATTTTCAGCTTGCGACAAAGTTCATAGTCATCATTAATGATAACAGCTTTTTCGGTGCGGTTGGCAAAGTTCTGGAACAAAACCGCAAGCTCATCCAAAGTTTTGTGATCGACTGAAATGTTGGTTATTACCGAAATATAAGGATTGTACAAGTCAATGCTGCCGTTACTTTCATCAGCTTCAACAACACAAATTTCGCCACGGTTATAAATGATGTTAGGAATGGCACTGGTGCCTTCATAGTCGCGTAAAAGTCCGCCGTTAATCATGCAAGGTTTTTTGCCGGCTTTGTCAAGGATGTAGCCAATCATCGCGGTGGTCGTGGTTTTGCCGCTGGTGCCACCGACAGCAATGCCATAACGGTAGGAGTGGAAAGTCTCTGCCAATAACTGAGGACGGGTTTTGATGATAACATTTTTTTCTTTGGCGGCTTTAACATCGGGAATGCTGTCTTCTACAGCAGTTGAGGCACAAAGCCATTGAAGGTCCTGTGAAATCCATGAGCCGTCTTGGGGGTATATGGAAATCCCCATTTTTTCCATTTTTTCTTTGGTAGTCAAATCTCGTCCCAAATCAAAATTGCGGTCAGAACCACATACGTCATAGCCGGAAAGTTTCAAAATTTGAGCAAGTGAGCTCATGCCACTGCCGGAAATTCCGCAAAAACCTACTTTAGTCATCTTTATCTCCCGTTATAAACTCGATTATTTTAAGCTTTTGCAAAGATATTTGCAAGTTGTTTTTGTTTTTAATAAAGGAAAAATAATAGCTAAGAGTTTGTTGATTTGTGACTGAAAATATGATATACTGAAATCTGTTGGAGGAAGTATGGCAGAAAAACTTAAATCGGTTAAAGCAGAGGTATTTAAAGTAATAAATCACGACCGTTGGTTAAGACTAGAAGACGGACGATTTGCCAGGTTTGTCTTGCCGGGATATGAGGCCACAAATGTTAAATGTTGGGTCGATAATAAGGGAAATATTGAAGAAGTAACTTATGAAGATAATTACGGAAAACTTTATTCAATTAATCAGCGCGATAGTGAAAAGCATTATACTAAAACAAATTTTGAAAACAAACATCTTTTTACGCCCGGTGGTAAAGAAGTGGCAACAAGGTTAGAAGAGTTGCCACCGCTGAAAGAAGGTTTTATAAGGCTAAAACATCGCTGTATGAGCGAAAGTGTGGGTATGATACTAAATGCTGGTTTGGTCTTTAATCGCGGTGTGGCAAAAGTAAATGTCGGCGGAGCTTGCTATACGGATATTACGGCAATGGCAAGTTATTATGAGAACAGTGATGAGTTTTGGAATAGTATGAAAAAAGATGATTTTGCCTGTTTTGATAATTCACGATATGCCGATACGCAGGTTATTATGGATATGCCGATAGAAGAATTTGAATTTTTGGAAAGCTATGGAAGATTTGTACACGGAAGGGTAGATAACAAATATATTGTCGGGGTAGTCCGTAATTATAACGGTTCTAATAAAGATTTGGTAATGCCTGAGGCGGAAGTTGAAAAAGCACGTGAACAGTCAGAACATAATGAAGAAATTAATGTTGATGCCAATGATATTAAGCTAATGCGTTCTGTTATGGCATGGCGAAGGAGAAACAGATAACCAAAGACAGAATCGGTTAACTAGGATACAATAAAAGAATCTCTTGACATATCGGTTTAAAAGATATTTATTAGGCTCAATTCCGAAAGTCTATGATAGTCATCAAGGCTTTAGTTGGCTAATGATGATTTTTAGGCTGGAGGCGTCCCGGTTTGTTTAGTTAGGGGCGATTGGTAAAAAGTTTTTTATTTTAGGTAAAGTCAATGGCAAAAGTTAATCCAATTCTGTTTTTTAGACAAGTAAAACAAGAAGTCAAAAAAGTTACATGGCCGACCAAAAAGGAAGTTACTCAAACTTCAGTTATGGTTTTGATTTTGGTGGCTATTGCTGCAGCGTTCTTCTTTTGTGTAGATCAGCTGTTCGGCTTTATCGTTAAGTTAATCTTTGGTTAGGAGTGAGATTGTAATGGCTGCTCGTTGGTATGTCGTGCATGTTTATTCGGGATCGGAGAAAAAAGTTGCCGAATCTTTGAAAGAACAGGCTATATTGAAAAATATGCAGGACAAAATTTTGGAAGTTATGGTGCCAACCGAAAATATTGTTGAGGTTAAGAAAGGCGCAAAGGTGAATTCCGAGCGCAAATTCTTTCCCGGATATGTTTTGGTCAAAATGGAAATGTCTGATGATGCTTGGATGGTTATTAAAAACACTCCTCGTGTTACTAATTTTTTGGGACCGCGTAATAAGCCATTGCCGATTTCGGATGCGGAAGCAAATCGCATTATCAAGCAAATTGAAGAGGGTGTTGAACGTCCGCAGACAATTGTTAAATACGAAATTGGTGAACAGGTTCGTGTTTGTGATGGTCCGTTTGCATCATTTATCGGTTTGGTCGAAGATGTCGATGTTGAAAAATCTCGCCTGAAATTGTCGGTTTCGATTTTCGGGCGTTCTACGCCAGTTGAGCTTGAGTTTGGTCAAGTCGAAAAGGTCTAGAAAATTGTCGGTTGAAAATTACTGTAGTAGTTTTCAACCTTTTATTTTTATTAATAACTAGCAAGGAAAAGTAAAATGTTGAAATCTTTTTTCTCTGAATTTAAACAATTCGCAATGCGCGGTAATGTTATTGACATGGCTGTCGGTATCATCATCGGTGCCGCTTTCGGTAAAATCGTAGACTCTATGGTTAAAGATGTTTTGATGCCGCCAATCGGATTGCTGTTGGGTAAAGTTGATTTTTCTGATTTGAAGTTGGTCTTGTCGGCAGGGGAGAATCCTGTTGCTATCAACTACGGTTTGTTTATTAACGCTTTAATCAGCTTTTTGATTGTTGCTTTTTCAGTATTTGTTTTGATTAAGGCTTTGAATAAAATCCAGTCTACAGTTGATAAAAAAGCTGCTGATGCCGAAGCTGCTGCTCCGACAACAAAGCAATGCCCGTATTGCATGTCTACAATTGACATCAATGCAACACGTTGTCCGCATTGTACTTCAGAGCTTGAAGCTGCTAAAAAGCCGGCAAAAGCCAAAGCAACAAAGTAATTTTTACTTATGCCAATTTAAGCCCCGAGTTTTCGGGGCTTTTTTGTTGCAGTAAAAAATGTAAAGAATTTGCTTGCAAAAATAAAATCTTGTGGTATATAAAAGCAACATTTTAAAGGCAATTTTACGTCTTTGAGATGCGAATCGTGTATTTATAACTTGTGGGGGATTAGCCATAATCTTACCACAAACCTAAAGTGAGGTATTAAAATGGCTGTTAAATCTAAAAAGAAAATTTTAGGATTGATCAAGCTGCAAATCCCCGCTGGAAAGGCAAACCCTTCTCCTCCGGTTGGTCCGGCTTTGGGCCAAAAAGGCTTGAATATTATGGAATTTTGTAAGGCTTTCAATGCTGCTACACAAAAGATGGAACCGGGTGTTCCTGTTCCGGTTGTGATTACGGCTTATGAAGACAAGTCTTTCACTTTCGTTACAAAATTGCCGCCGGTTGCTTATTATATTAAGACCGCTGCTAAAGTTAAATCCGCTTCTAAAGAACCGGGCAAATCTTTTGCCGGCCAAATTACAATGGCTCAAGTAAAAGAAATTGCTACCGCTAAATTGCCGGATTTGAATTGTTCAACAGTTGAAGCCGCTATGAACATGGTTAAAGGTCAGGCTGTTTCAATGGGTATTAAGGTAGTGGAGTAGAGCAATGGCAGGAAAAAGAATTACTAATCTTTATAAGAATATTGATAAGTCAAAATTGTATTCTTTGAAGGAAGCTGTTAAGCTCGTTAAAGAAAACGCCAATGCTAAATTTGATGAAACTGTCGATTTGGCTATCAATTTGGGCGTTGATCCGAAATATGCCGACCAAATGGTCAGAGGCGTTTGCTCTTTGCCTAACGGTACAGGTAAAACCGTTCGCGTAGCTGTTTTGGCTCAAGGTGAAAAAGCTGATGAAGCTAAGGCTGCCGGTGCTGATGTTGTCGGTGCAGAAAACTTGATTGACTCTATCCTTTCCGGAAAAGTTGATTTTGATCGTTGCATCGCTACTCCTGATATGATGGGCATGGCCGGTAAAGTTGCCCGTATTTTGGGACCAAAAGGCTTAATGCCAAACCCAAAACTCGGTACTGTTACTATGGATGTTGCCGGAGCTGTTAAGAAAGCCAAAGCCGGTGAAGTTCAATATCGTGCTGAAAAAACAGGTATTGTTCACGCCGGAATCGGTAAAGTAAGCTTTAGCGAAGAAGCAATTTATGAAAATGCCAAAACTTTAATTGATGCTATCATTAAAGCTAAACCGGCAGGTGCCAAAGGAACTTATATGAAGAAAATTTGCATAAGTTCGACTATGGGTGCCGGTGTGCATGTTGACCTTGCCAATCTTTAATGATTGGCGCCTTGCTTGACACTTTTTCGCTTATGTACTGTTTTTGGTACACTGCGCTCAAAAGTGTCGTCGCAATCCGCTCAATCCTTAAAGATTTCTGAGAGGTGGCGCCTTGCTTGATGTTTTTTTGCTTATATCAATAAGCAAGGCATGAAGAGTTTGGGGCGGGCTATCGTCCGTCCCGCATTCTCGGAAAAATTTCCGAGAGACTGTCCAAGACTGTAGGTGGGTAACCTTAAATATCCTACATAGACGGGAGTTGATAAATTTTATTTTTCTCCTGGACAGATTAACCCCACTGCTGTTGAGGTAGTGGAAATACGAAATCAAACATTGCTTTAGAGCTATGTTTTATTTGGAGATAGAAAAGTGAATCGTGATGAAAAAGCACAGTTGCTCGAAGAATTGAAGCAGTTGTTTAATGATTCCGAATCGGTTGTTATTTCCCACTATAAGGGTCTGACAGTTGCCGAAGTTTCGGAATTACGCGACAATATCCGCAAAGCCGGTGCCGGTTTTAGAGTAACCAAAAATCGCATCACACGTCTGGCTCTGAAAGATACAAAGTTTGCAGATTTGGCTGATAAGTTCACTGGTCCGACCGCTATTGCGTTTGCCAAAGATCCTATCGCCGCTTGCAAGGCTTGTGTAGAATTTGCTAAAGGAAACGAAAAGTTGGTTATCCTTGGCGGTGCTATGGGAACCGGTATTTTGTCAGTTGATGAAATCAAAAGATTGGCAAGCATTCCATCTATGGACGAGTTGCGCGCCAAAATTATCGGTTTGTTGCAGGCTCCTGCCGCTCAACTGGCTCGCGTTACCAAAGCTTATTCAGAGAAAGAAGCAGCTTAAGTGCTGTGTGTGTTGTAATTTTTAACGAACAAATTTAATTTATTTATGGAGAAAAAAAATGGCCGATTTAGCCAAGTTAGTAGATGAATTGTCAGCCTTGACCGTTATGGAAGCTGCTGATCTTTCAAAAATGTTAGAAGAAAAATGGGGCGTTTCTGCCGCTGCTGCCGTAGCTGTTGCTGCCGGTGGTGCTGCAGGTGCTGCTGCCGCTGAAGAAACAGACGAATTCGAAGTTGTTTTGGTTGCTGCCGGTGACAACAAGATTAACGTTATTAAAGAAATCCGTGCTATCACTCAATTGGGCTTGAAAGAAGCTAAAGATTTGGTTGATGGTGCTCCAAAGACAATTAAAGAAAGTGCTCCTAAGGCTGAAGCCGAAGAAATCAAGAAGAAACTTGAAGAAGCCGGTGCTAAAGTTGAATTGAAGTAATTTTCTTTGATTTGATTTTTATAAAAGCCCCTGTTAAAGCAGGGGCTTTTTGTTTGTTTGAAAAAAAGCAAAGATTCAAAATTTTTTGTTGACAAATTTGGGCAATATGCGTACAATCTGCTCAATATTTTATTATTTTGGAATTCTAAGTACACGTACGTGTGTGTTTATTAATATTATTTAACTTCAAAAAAATTTTTTCGACTATGAAAAATGTTGTTTTGGGGAGGATGGGTGCGACTTCTGGATCTCCTCCCGGCTCTATGAGCTTCACGTTTACCGCCAATCTGATGTTGACCGCCCGCCGCCAGGCTTGAGGCTCCGAGATGTATAAACATGGAAAGGAGGATACGAATTCGGGCGGATCCCTCTAGACAGAGGTGAGCCCACAGGCTCTTTGGCAACGCCTCTTAGCATGAGCACAGGAAGTGTTGAGCACTGGAGTGCCGCAGACGCGTATGCCGCGACGAGTTAATTATTGCGCACAGGCAGTATCGCAGATGTATTGCCAGTGTGTTATTATTTTGCGAAAAGTAACCAACCCCGCTTCGGCGGGGTAAATTTTTTTAAATATTTATTTTTTGCTTGCAAGAATCAAAAATGTGAGTCATTATCCGCACGACTTTAAAAGTGCGAATCGCACGAAATTGCATGCAATTATTTTATTTGCTCATCAAGAGGAACATTTTTCCGCGGGTTTGGTGGGTTTTTCCGTTTTTAAAAGAATAGTGTTTTTCAACCTTCTGCGGTCGGGATTCAAAAAATTTTGATAGTATTGTCGCAGATTATAACCATGAGGATTGTACAAGATGAAGGACTCTTATACGAGCAAGAAACGTGTAAGAAAAAACTTTGGCAAAATTGATGCTGTATCTGAAATGCCGAGTTTGATTGAAGTCCAAACCGCCTCATATCGCAGTTTTATTGAAGGAAAAGACTGTGAATTCGGTTTGGAACAAGTTTTTAAATCAATTTTCCCAATTAGAGATTTTTCCGGAACAGGTGAATTGGAGTTTGTAAAATATGAGCTCGAAACCCCAAAGTATGACGTTGATGAATGTATCAAACGTGATATGACTTATGCTGCCCCGGTTAAGGCTACTTTGCGTTTGGTGGTGTGGGATATCGACGAATCGACCGGCGCAAAATCTATCCATGATATTAAGGAACAAGATGTATATATGGGTGATTTGCCATTGATGACCGAAAAAGGTACATTTATTGTTAACGGTACAGAGCGTGTTGTCGTATCTCAAATGCACCGTTCTCCGGGCGTGTTCTTTGATAGTGATAAAGGCAAAACCATTGCTTCAGGTAAATATTTATTTGCAGCCCGTGTTATTCCGTATCGCGGTTCGTGGCTTGATTTTGAGTTTGACTCAAAAGATTTGTTGTATGCACGTATCGACCGCCGTCGTAAATTGCCGATTACATCAATTTTGTATTCTTTATATTCTAAAGAAACTGAAGAAAAATTGAAGAAGTTGGCTAAATCAGGCAAAAAGATCGACCGCAACGAAGTTAAGGGTATGGATAAAGAAGAAATCTTGAATTACTTCTATGATACCGAAGAATATGTTGCCGATAAAAAAGCGTGGAAAGTTAAATTTGTACCGGAGCGCATGAAAGGCGTTAAACTGACCTTTGATTTGGTTAATGCTAAAACCGGTAAAGTTGTTGCTGAAACCGGTAAGAAGTTGCCGATGCGTATGGCTCAGAAACTGGCTGATGACGGTTTGGAATTTTACAGAGTTTCTGACGAGCGTTTGATTGGTAAGTTTTTGGCGACAGCTTTGGCTGATAAAAAGACCGGTGAAGTATTGGCAGATGCCGGTGCGGAAATTACTGCTGAATTGTTAGAAAAAATTCGTGATGCAAAAATTACGGAAATTAAAACACTTTATATTGATTATACAAATGTTGGTCCATATATCCGTAATACTTTGGAAGTTGATAAAAACCATTGCCGTGAAGAAGCTTTACTCGATGTTTATCGTGTTATGCGTCCGGGCGAACCGGCTACTTATGAGGCTGCTGATTTGTTGTTCAAAGGTTTGTTCTTTGATAATGAACGTTATGACTTGTCGTCTGTCGGTCGTGTTAAGTTGAATGCGGCTTTGGATATTCCATTTGATGAAGCTCCGGATACATGCCATACTTTGCGTAAAGATGATATTTTGCGCATAGTTAAGCATTTGGTTGATTTGCGTGATGGTCATGGTGAGGTTGATGATATTGACCACTTAGGCAATCGTCGTGTTCGCTCGGTTGGTGAGTTGATGGAAAACCAATATCGTATGGGCTTGTTGCGTATGGAAAGAGCCATTCGTGAAAGAATGAGTGCTGAAGTTTTGAATAATGTTAAACCACAGGACTTGGTTAATGCAAAACCGATTGCGTCGGTTATTCGTGAGTTTTTCGGTTCTTCACAGCTTTCGCAATTTATGGATCAGAACAATCCGTTGTCAGAAATTACTCACAAACGTCGTTTGTCGGCTTTGGGGCCTGGTGGTTTGTCCCGTGATCGTGCTGGCTTTGAAGTCCGCGACGTACACCCGACACACTATGGACGTATCTGCCCGATTGAAAGTCCGGAAGGTCCGAACATCGGTTTGATCAACTCTTTGTCGACTTATGCTCGTATTAATAAATATGGATTTATTGAATGTCCATATCGTAAAGTTGTTAAAGGTGTTGTTACTGATGAAGTAGTTTATTTGTCAGCTGATCAGGAAGGTAAATACGTCATTGCCGAGGCTAATGCCGAAGTTAAAGAAGATGGTAAATTTGTTAAAGATACCATTGCTTGTCGTAGAGCCGGTGAGTTCGAGTTTGCTACACCGAAAGAAATTGACTTTATTGACGTTGTACCTCAACAGTTGGTATCAGTAGCTGCGGCTTTGATTCCGTTTTTGGAAAACGATGACGCAAACCGTGCTTTGATGGGTTCAAACATGCAGCGTCAGGGTGTGCCTTTGTTGCGCTCGGAGGCTCCGTTGGTCGGTACCGGTATGGAAGCGACCGTGGCTAAAGACTCAGGTGCTACAATTGTATGTAAATATGACGGTGAAGTTGATGCTGTAGATGCTAATCGTATTGTGGTTCGCTCGGAAGGCAAAAATTCTGCCGATGTCGGTGTTGAAATTTATAAATTGCAAAAGTTCCGTCGTTCTAATACTAATACCTGCATTAACCAAGTTCCGCTTGTAAAAGTCGGTGATAAGGTTAAGGCCGGCGATATTATTGCCGATGGTCCTTGTACCGATATGGGTGAGTTGGCTTTGGGTAAAAATATGTTGGTTGCCTTTATGCCGTGGAATGGTTTGAACTACGAAGATGCAATTTTGTTATCAGAGAGAGTTTCTCATGATGATGTTTTGACGTCTTTGCATATTGAAGAGTTTGAAGTTATGGCTCGCGATACCAAACTCGGACAAGAAGAAATTACCCGCGATATTCCAAATGTTGGTGAAGAAGCTTTAAAAAACCTTGATGAGGCAGGTATTGTTTATATCGGTGCTGAAGTTAAGGCCGGTGATATTTTGGTCGGTAAAGTTACACCGAAAGGCGAATCTCCGGTTACACCTGAAGAAAAATTGCTTCGTGCAATCTTTGGTGAAAAGGCCAGCGATGTTCGCGATACTTCATTGCGTGTTCAACCTGGAATCGAAGGTATTGTCGTTGATGTTCAAGTATTTTCACGTCGTGGCGTTGAAAAAGATGAACGTGCATTGGCAATTGAGCAGCAAGAGATTTCACAACTTGCAAAAGACCGCGATGATGAAATTGCCATTATCCGCAGAATTTTTGAAGAACGCTTGAAAGCAATGTTAATGGGGCAAACAGTTGTTGATGCTCCAAAAGGTATTGCCAAAAAGACCGTTTTGAAAGAAAAGGATTTTGAAGCAATTCCTTCTTCTCAATGGCGTAAAATTGTAGTTAAAGACGACAAAGTAATGTCAAAGATTGAAGATTTTGTTGCTGCTTATGACGTACGCGTTGAAGGTGTTCAAAAACATTTTGATGATAAAGTCGAAAAAGTACAGCGCGGTGATGATTTGTTGCCGGGTGTATTAAAAACCATTAAAGTCTTTATTGCTACTAAACGTAAGATGCAAACCGGTGATAAAATGGCTGGTCGCCATGGTAACAAAGGTACCGTATCTCGCGTTTTGCCGTTGCAAGATATGCCTTATATGGAAGATGGTACACCGGTTGATATCGTGTTGAACCCGTTGGGTGTGCCTTCACGTATGAACGTCGGGCAAATTTTGGAAACTCACCTCGGTTGGGCTGCTAAAGAATTGGGTAAACAACTTAATGAAATGTGCGAACAATATAAACGCGGTGAAAAGACCATTAAACAGTTGAACGACAAGTTGAAAGAAATCTATGGCGAAAAGCAGTATAAGAAAGAAATTTCTAAACTGACAGATGATGAAAAAGTCGAGATGATTTCTAATGTTAAAAACGGTATTCCGGTTGCTACTCCGGTATTTGACGGTGCGCACGAAGATGATATTAACCGCATGCTTGACATGGCTGGTCTTCCGACTTCAGGTCAGATTGACTTGTATGATGGTCGTACCGGTGAAAAATTTGACCGTAAAGTTACCGTGGGTATCATTTATATGATTAAACTTCACCACATTGTTGATGAAAAGATGCACGCCCGTTCAGTCGGTCCGTACTCTTTGGTTACTCAACAACCTTTGGGCGGTAAAGCTCAATTCGGTGGACAACGTTTCGGTGAAATGGAGGTTTGGGCATTACAAGCTTATGGTGCTGCTTATACTCTGCAAGAAATGTTGACGGTTAAGTCTGATGATGTCGCCGGAAGAACAAAAGTTTATGAAGCTATTGTTCGCGGTGAAGAAGGATTTGAGGCCGGCGTTCCTGAGTCATTTAACGTTTTGGTTAAAGAAATCAAATCGTTGTGCCTGAACGTAGAACTTTTGAACGAAGCCATTTAAGTCGGGAGATAAAAAATATGAATGAAATTATGAAATTTTTTGGCCAACAACCGGCTAACGGAGATTCTTTTGATGAGATTAAAATTTCAATCGCATCTCCGGAACAAATTCGTTCTTGGTCATACGGTGAAGTAAAAAAACCGGAAACTATTAACTATCGTACTTTTAAGCCTGAAAAAGACGGCTTGTTCTGCGCACGCATTTTTGGTCCGGTAAAGGATTATGAATGCTTATGCGGAAAATACAAACGTATGAAGTATCGTGGCATCGTTTGTGAAAAGTGCGGTGTTGAAGTTACCTTGTCAAGTGTTCGTCGTGAAAGAATGGGACACATTGAATTGGCGGCTCCGGTTGCTCATATTTGGTTCTTGAAATCTTTGCCTTCACGTATTTCAATGCTGACTGACATCGGTGTAAAGGCTTTGGAAAGAGTTCTTTATTTTGAGAGCTATATTGTTATTGAGCCGGGTCTGACACCTCTCGGAATGTATGAGATGCTGAGTGAAGAACAGTATCAAGAGGCCATTGATGAATATGGTGAGGATGCGTTCCGCGCCGGTATTGGTGCTGAGGCTATTAAAGAAATTTTGGCTTCAATCGATTTGGAAGAAGAGCGTAAAAACATTCGCGCAGAGTTAAAAGATAATGCTTCGGAAGCTAAACGCAAAAAATTAGTTAAACGCTTAAAGATTATTGAATCTTTCATTGAGTCAAATACCAAGCCGGAATGGATGATTTTGGATGTTTTGCCGGTTATTCCGCCGGAGTTGCGTCCGTTGGTTCCGTTGGACGGTGGTCGTTTTGCAACATCTGATTTGAACGATTTGTACCGTCGTGTTATCAACCGTACCAATCGTTTGAAGAGACTGCTTGCATTGCATGCTCCAGACATCATTATTCGTACTGAAAAGAGAATGCTGCAGGAATCTGTCGATGCCTTGTTTGATAACGGTCGTCGCGGAAGAGTTATTACCGGTACAGGTAAGCGTCCACTGAAGTCATTGTCAGATATGTTGAAAGGTAAGCAGGGACGTTTCCGTCAGAACTTGCTCGGAAAACGTGTTGACTACTCTGGTCGTTCGG
>JAEEYV010000038.1 GCA_016288295.1 Alphaproteobacteria bacterium | reverse complement strand
TTGTAGATCCCTGGACGATTTTGCAAGCAAAATCGAGGGATGACAAGTTGTGTTTATAGGAAAAATTTGTAGATCCCTGAAATTTTTTGCTGAATGCAAAAAAATAGGGATGACTTTAAACAACAACAAAAACTCCGGCCGGATGGTCGGAGTTTTTTGGTTGATGATATTGAGCGGATTACTCGTCTTCTTCTTGAGTTTCCGGCTCGGTGATATCTTCAATATTAAGGTCGCTGTCATCGGCAACACTTTCGCCCAAGACTTCTGAACCGGTCTCGTTTTCCAGTTCTTCCTCATCTTCAGAATCAGCATCAAGCCAGGTAACAGAAACAACCCTTTCTTTGTCGGCAGTACGGAACAAGATTACACCTTGTGTCTTACGTCCGGCAATACGAATGTCTTCTACAGGCATGCGAATAAGTTTGCCGCCGTCGGTTACCATCATAATTTGGTTGTCGTTCTCAATTGGGAACGAGCTTACAACCTCTTTGTTACGAGGAGACATTTCCATGTTGGCAATACCCGAACCGCCACGACCGGTAACACGATATTCGTAAGAAGAAGAACGTTTACCATAGCCGGTGCAAGTTACAGTCAAAATAAACTGCTCATTAGCCTGCATTTCGGCAAATTTTTCAGCGGTCAACAAGTTGAGCAGACCTGTGTCTTCTGCCTTTATGCCGGCCTCACCGCCATGTTCGGCTTCCATACGTTTGATGGCTGAAACAATCTTGGCGTATTCATCACGTTGTTCTGACGTAGCGTCGCTGTGATTCAATACCGACATGGAAATAACTTCGTCCTTACCGGTAAGTTTGATACCGCGTACACCGACCGAATTACGTCCGACAAATACACGAACCTCGGTTACCGGGAAGCGAATGCATTTACCACTCTTGGTAGCCAACATTACATCGTCTTTTTCGGTGCAGATACGAACGTTAATCAGCTTGTCGCTTTCATCCAGCTTCATCGCAATCTTGCCGTTAGACTGAATATTTACAAAGTCCATCAAGCTGTTGCGACGAACCATACCGCTCTTGGTGGCAAACATAATCGACAGGTTTTTGCAATCTGCTTCTTTTTCCGGCAACGGCATGATGGTGGTGATGTTTTCACCTTCATCAAGCGGCAACAGATTTACAAACGGTTTGCCCTTTGAGGTAGGAGAACCTAACGGCAGTTTATAAACTTTGAGCTTGTAAACCAAACCTTTGGACGAGAAGAACAAAACCGGCGTGTGGGTAGAGGTTACAAACAAGCGAGATACAAAATCTTCTTCCTTGGTGGTCATACCCGATTTGCCTTTACCACCGCGTTTTTGCGCTTTGTAAGCATTGAGCGGAACACGTTTGATATAGCCGGCCTCGGTTACGGTAACAACCATATCTTCACGCTGAATGAGAGATTCAACATCTTGCTCAAACTCAAATTCTTCAATCTTGGTCAAGCGCGGGGTTGCGTACTCATCTTTGATGGCAATTAATTCATCACGCATAATGCCATAGAGCTTTTCACGGCTGCCCAAAATAGACAGGCATTCTTTGATTTCATCGCCCAAATTATACAATTCTTGGTGGATTTTATCACGCTCCAAACCGGTCAATCGTTGCAATCTCAAGTCCAAAATGGCTTTAGCCTGGGCTTCGGACAAGTGATAATGTCCGTTCTCAACCTTGCGGTCAGGTTCGTCAATCAAAATTACCAAAGGCTCAACATCGCCGGCCGGCCATGCTCTTGAAAGCAAGGCATCTTTGGCTTCTTGCGGAGAAGGAGCTGTACGAATAAGCTCGATTACAGGGTCAATGTTTTCTACCGCAATTGCCAAACCTACCAATGTATGAGCACGGTCACGAGCTTTGTTCAGCTCGTAGATGGTGCGGCGGCGAATAACCTCCTCGCGGAACTCGATAAATGCGGCAATGATGTCTTTTAAGTTCAACATCATCGGACGACCGCCATTGATGGCAAGCATATTCATACCAAAGCTGGTCTGCAAAGGTGTGAGCTTGTAAAGCTGGTTTAAGATAACATCGGCTTGAACATCTTTTTTGACTTCAATAACCACGCGAACACCTTGGCGGTCTGACTCATCGCGGATGTCAGAGATGCCCTCGACTTTCTTTTCTTTAACCAGCTCGGCAATACGCTGAACCATAGCAGCTTTGTTGACCTGATATGGAATTTCGTGGACAATGATTGCTTCTCTGTCCTTGCGGATCTCTTCAATAGTGCATTTGGCACGCATAACAACAGAACCTCGTCCGGTATAATATGCCGACTTGGCACCTGATTGTCCCAAAATTAAGCCGCCGGTCGGAAAATCAGGTCCGGGAACATAATTGATCAATTCATCAATCGTGATATCAGGATTGTCAATATAAGCACAGCAGGCCGAAATAACCTCGCCCAAGTTGTGAGGAGGAATGTTGGTGGCCATGCCGACAGCAATACCGTTGGTGCCGTTGACAAGCAAGTTAGGATAGCGAGCCGGCAAAACAATAGGCTCTTGCAAGCTTTCATCATAGTTGGGCATAAAGTCAACGGTGTCTTTGTCAATGTCTTCAATCAAGGCATGGGCAACTTTGGCGAGCCTTGCCTCGGTGTAACGCATAGCGGCGGCACCGTCTCCGTCCATAGAACCAAAGTTTCCTTGTCCGTCAATCATCGGAACACGCATGGCAAATGGTTGAGCCATACGAACCATTGCATCATAAACCGAGCTGTCACCGTGCGGGTGATATTTACCCAAAACATCACCGACGATGCGGGCTGATTTACGGAACGGGCGGTTGTAATCGTAGCCATTTTCAAACATTGAATAGATGATGCGGCGGTGAACCGGCTTTAGGCCGTCACGGACATCAGGCAATGCACGAGAGACAATAACACTCATTGCATAGTCGAGGTAAGAACGGCGCATTTCTTCCGATATGTCAACCGGAGTGATATCCTGCGCCGGTTTATCAACGATATTGGCAATAATATTTTCTTGATTAGTTTCTTCTGTCATTTTTTACCTTTCTTTTTTATTCTTCTATTTCTTCAATAATACCATTTTTGACAGCGCGAATACTGGCCTCGCTATCGACATTTTGTTCTTCTGTATCAACAACTAATTTACCTATTGGAGATACAACTCCGTTCACTGCCGAAATTCTGCCAATAAATTCTTCGTGAGTGGGTTTGGTGTTTTTATCAAAGGATTCATAAACTGTTGTTGCAACTTGCAATAATGTATAAAAATTCTCAGCAAAATTAGTTACATCATCACCGCTTGATTCTTTATAACGTTGTAAAAAGTCTTTATCTGCCATAGCAACGTCAACATACCAGCTGCCTTCTGCCAAAGATTTGTCTTTTAAAAAGGTAAATGATTGGATACCGACAATCGGAATATTAATCTTATTGGCTTTGGCTTGGCGCATAAAGATATCTATTTCCGGAGTGTGCAGGACAACTACAATTACATCAGGATTTTGTTCTTTGATTTTATACAATAACAAATTAAAATCGCGCTCTCCTTGATTAACACTTATTGTTTCGAGCTTTATATCACTGTCTTCTTTGCTAATTTTTTCAAACCCGTTATACAAAGACAATGTTCCGGCGGTATTTTCTACTACTCCGACCACATTATGCAAATTTCTCTTTTTGAGAGCTGACAGCATTTTTTCACCGGTTTTCTTGGCCGATGTTACTACACGCCAATTGTAGAAACCGGTAGAGATTTCTCTATCCTGGGCAAAAGTAAGGTGCGCGGTTTTCTTCTCATTTGTAATGGGAGAAACGGCGACGGCCACGCTGCTATATAAATCAAGAATAACATCAACATGGTCATAATCTATCAATTTGCGGGCAGCCATAACTCCTTTGGCAGGATTAGCTTGTGAATCTTCCCATATCAGTTCGTATTTGTATTTTGCTTTTGAAGCATCAAATTCCTTAAAAAATAAGTCTGCTGTTTTTTTGGCACTTTCTCCAAACGCGGCCGCATCACCGCTCATCGGATATAATACACCTATTTTTATGACTGGTTTTTCACTTGTCTGTTGAGTTGTCTTTTGTTCATCTTTGCAGGCGGCAAGTGCCAAAAACATGCATAAACTTAGTAAAAGTTTTTTCATTTAGTTTCCTTTCTTTTTTGTTTGGATTGCCGTGTCGCTAACGCTCCTCGCAATGACGACGGCGAATTGTTATTTACCAAAAGGATAGCAGAATCGAGGGAAATAACCACCTTTTTATGCAACTTATGCCCATGAAAAATGAACAAAAACCTCTCTACGGGCAAAAAAACGCCCTTAAAAACGATTTTGAGTTAAATTTAAAATGAAAAAGTTAACGCAATTTTTATAGACGAGCAAAAAAATGATAAAAATCGACAATAAAATTTCCGATTTTGTTTGACGAATTTGCCAAAATGTGGTATCTTATAATTACAAAATACTATTTAGATTATTATTAACCAAAACTCAGATCAAGAAAGAAGAAAAACAAAAATTGAGCTCTTGCAGAAAGACCGTTTGACTAGCGGCGCCCATATTATCGCTCTATGCATAATATAATCATACAAGGTATGGTTCAGGGATCAGAAATAATGCAACAATTTGATTTTTAAGTATTCCGGACGGATTTGTGTTTTAATTTAAAAAAATAGAAAATGGAGCAGATTATTAATTATGTCATTGGCAACTGGTGGGTAATTGCTATTTTAGTAGCAGTATTCCTCATCCCTGTTTTCGTTGGACTTCTCACCTTTTGCTATGCTTCCATTGAAGGCTTTGATGTGAAGTATAGAAGTACGTCGTATAAGGCCTTTTGGCAGGATATTGTAAGGGAAAAAAAGGACTCTTGGGACCCTTGGTGGCTGAGAGTATTGTTCTGCAAGTATGGCAGATTATGCCTCCTGATATCCCTGTTTTTTATCTGGGGATATGCGACACTACTGATCGGCTGGGTATTTGGCTGGCTGTGTGGAATTATCTGGAGATTTATCTGTGCCGTCGGTAGCGGTATTGGAAAAAGCCTCAAAAAAGTTTACGAGGCAATCTGATCTAGATCCCGTCCAAATCTAAAATAAATAACCGCCTTTTCTTCATAACAGAAGACAGGCGGTTATTTTGTACCTAAATTATAACCTGATTCGCATATAATCAGAACAGCCCTAAACACTAGGTTTAGGGCTGTTCTTGCAATGCCTCAGCGATTGCGACGATGAGCGCGCCTTGTACTTTTTGGGCTGTTCTTTTCAGCGTCTCTTGTCTGCTGATAATCAGTTGGGCCTTTTTTGTTGGAATGCGTTCTCTTAGGCTTCTTGTGTTTTGGGTTACCTCTGTCTTTTGGCATAATTATAAAAATTTATGGTTAATAATAAAAAAAATATTGAAAAAGTTGCTGTTTTTTACATCAAAATACTTGTTTTGTCAAGCCATAATTAAATATCAGCATAAAATTTTGGCAATGATTGAGAAATCAGCTTGACCATAGGCTCGTTTTTTGATAGTGTTGAGGAGAAAGTTTATTATTGGCATTTATTCATCTACATTAAAACTGATTATTATGGAACAGTCTAAGTTTATGCGAGCGTCACGCAGTTATCGCGTCGCGTTTGCGTTGTTTGATGCAATTTGCACCGGCAATATTCAGCTTCAAACTGCAGAACTGGTACGAGCTTATCAGATTGCAGATGAGTGGTGCGAGCGTTTGACGGACCGAGATATGGTTATGGCTGTTTACAGCCACCCTGCAGGAAAAACTCCGAGGTTAAGATTTCCATTGCTGTATGGTCCAAAACCATGTGAAGTTTATAACAGATGCCCAAATGTACAAGCTTACGGGGCCTCTCTGAAAATGATGCTCCACTACCGTGGAGAAATTGCCGCTAAAGTTGCCGAAAAGATGTCGATTGTATGGAGCGTGATGGCTCAGATTGATTTCTCCGATCGTGATGAAGATGACATCATCGCTTTCAGAAGAGACGGATCATTGCGACGGGCAGAAAAATTGTTCAAAGTATGCAATAGGGTCTCAGATCTTAAAGCAGAATTTGACATGTCAATTATTGATCCGCTGTCCGTGTCGGAATCTAAAGAAGAGAACATCGCTGCTTGTTGGAATGCTTTTGCGCAGGTTGGTACTGAACTCTACATCAACTATCCTGCAGTTCGAAGGCGTTTCAATAAAGCCATACGATCTGCCAAAGATTTTCTCGCTGAATGTGAGGAATGTTCAGATCCTGTTTTACAGGCATCTTTAAAGGAAATTATTTGATTGACAAACACCCTGCCCCTCGTGGACAGGGTGTTTGTTTTTTAAAATTTGAAGATCCCTGGACGATTTTGCAAGCAAAATCGAGGGATGACTGGTTGTGTTCGTAAGAAAAAAATTGAAAATACCGGATGTTTTTAGCAAGCTAAAAAAAGAGCAGTTATTTAAATGTTGACTTTTGTCTATTTTTGGGGTATAAGTATGGCAAACGATATTATTAACTATATTTTTATAACGCATTATGAAAATGATATTTTTATCAAACAAACAGGAAAATCTGATTGTGCGGCTATTTGAGGCTGACAACATCGAAGATGTACTTAAACTGTTGCAGTCAGTTGAGCACGAGGTGAAGCGTCCGAAAACTTTGCGCTCTATGTGGACGTATTACAGAACCCCAAAAGAAATGCGGGAGTGTTATGCAGACATCAAGTATTGTCCGGCAAACTTTCTCATGTGGGCATACTACTTCGCCTGCAAGTGGCGCGAGCGTTTGAACGACAAACTCGATGACACGGTAGAAGAAACGATTAACTCTTGCCGTTCTGAATGGAAACTGGATGACTGGAAAAATGCTTTTGACCAGGAAGTGCAGCAGTTTGCTCTTTGGCTTCGTGATGATTTCGTAAAGCGTCGCGTACGCCATATGTTTTCAAATGTACGAAAACATTACGATATGATGCCAGAAAATCAGCAATTATGCGAAATGTTATACTGCGTGAATGATTTGTTTACGAATCATGGTGACAGTTGTCTGCCGGCACTACAGCATGCCGGGTGGGTAGTTGACTGCAAAATTCTTGACGAATTGTGGACAGATAACGGCTCGGAGATGTTGTCTGCTATTAAGAAACATGCGCAAGATGATGCTATGTCAATCCCATTTGTGGCAATGGCATATTATGTGCTCCACAACTGGGTAACCCTCTTGGACGAGCAAGATCCCGTTGCTACCCGTGTGTTTGAGGAATCTGACTATGAGGTGTATGAGTGGTACCGCTTCTTTAAGGATAAGCTCATCCGTGTGAGCATGGATGAATTCGTCCGTTGGATGGCTGAGTTCAAAGTCAATAAGGAGAAGTATCAGAAAATGTTGCCACACATCGATTCCCATATTCTAAATGAGATTTGGGAAGCAGTTGTGAAGCTACGTCAAAATGCGTGATTAGTTTGCAGTTTTTTCTAGAAAGATGATTAAGCACCCTGCCCCTCGTGGACAGGGTATTTGATTTTTAAAATTTGAAGATCCCTGGACGATTTTGCAAGCAAAATCGAGGGATGACTGGTTTTAAATTACTTGTCATGCCTCCGAGGACAAGTGTCCGAGGTCAAGGCATCTTCAATATTTTTAAAGAAAATAAGGAAGATGTTTTATTTTTTAAAAAATTTGAAGATCGCTTGACCAAAAGACTTACGCTTTTGGAGCGATGACGGTTTTGATTTTATAAAAACGAGGGATGACGAATTGGTTTTATAAAAAAATCGTTTTTAAAATGTTGACTTTTGTCTAATTTAGTGTTACGTTCGTTGCAATTAACATTATTACGAACATTATTAATATATTCTTATGAAGAAAAATCAAAATTTTACATTAGAGAAGTTGAATGAGGTCAAGAACGACCCTAAGAAGCTCTACGAGTATCTTAAGTGCATTGCCTGGTTCAACTACGACGGTGATGTTACGTTCTTGCTGATGGCCTTGTGGTACGTGGCCGTAATGAGAATTAATATCAAAGAGCAGAAGAAGCCAGAGCATCATATGTCCGTCCGCGAACGAGATAAAATGGAGAACAGTTTCTTTATCGTCTCGCGCATGCTCATAAGCATGTTGGTCATGCCCTCCTACAGGAGGCGATTGTATGGCATTGTCCAAAACATCGATTCTGAACAGATGGCACAGATTATTCAGGGTAAGGCTGAAGCCGACTGTGTGCTGAAAGGTACAGATATCACCTTCAGTGCTATTGCCTGCGTCATACAGTATTTTAGGCAGACAGAATGCGAAAAAGTCACTCCTTTAAGTAATCTTGACCAGGTCATGCTAATGACTGAAATGCGAGCGGATCAATACCTACCGGATGAGCTCAAATGCACATCCATATGTCCTTGTCAGTGGTACAAGACCGTATTTCCGCCTGTACAATAACTCTAAGTTATCAAACACCTCGCCCTTGTGGACGAGGTGTTTGATTTTTAAAAATTTGAAGATCCCCTGACGATTTTGCAAGCAAAATCGAGGGATGACTTGTTGTGGTTAACAATAAAAAGCTGTCATGCCTCTTTTTTAGCCTGCTAAAAAAGTCAAGGCATCTACAATGTTTTTTAAAAAATTTGAAGATCTCTGGGCGTTTTCTGGCGAAAACGAGAGATGACGAGTTTATTGGATGGATGATGTTTGTTTTTAGGGGTGGCATAGTATTAAAATGTTGACTCGAAAGTATTTCGTGTTATATTGTTGGGGTTTTTGTATTATTCATAAATTAAATTTCATATGACAACACAAACAAGTATTCTTATTGCGCAATCTACACTTAATGTTTATCAATTGCGCTCTGTACTCAAACAAATTCGCGACGGTAAATTGAGGGCGAGTATTTGGGATTTGATGTTAGCTTATTATATGGCCGACAAACATCTCAAACGTTTGACTGCACCGGAAAGCGAGGATGAGTTCTTCTGCGGAGTTCATGGTGATATCAAAGCTGATATGGCGGAGTTACACCAGTATTTTGCAAAGCAACTGGTTAGTGGGCTTAGCGATGTCTGTATGTTTTTTGATAATCTCAACAAGGAAGTGGTTGAGCTTGGAAAAAGCAACAAAGACTATGTGATCCCTGAAGCAAAACGTTTTTATGCGGTGCTGAAATGTGTGGCCGATTTTTTCGAGCAGGAAAAGCATGAATCCATGCTCAATCAAAAGCTTGCTTGATTTGATCAGCAATGTCAAGGTAACTTTTTATTATTAATCAATTAAAATTTTAGCGTATGACTACAACCACGATGTTTCTTAGTCAAAGTTTGAATAATGTCCGTAGGGCTATTAATCTGCTGAGCGAGATTTTGGGAGAAAAGATCCATAATATGGATCCGGAGGACTGGATGTATGCTTATTTTGTAGCAGATATGTATAGGGATCGCTTGTCTGTTGATTCTTGCGTCTCAAGTATAGATCAACTCGACGCACACAATGAGGCTCTTGATATTATGGAGCATTTCTGCAATCAGTTTGCCAACAAACTCAAGGAGAAAGAATCCGAGATATGGTTGCAATTTACCTTGGCTTCTGATACTGCTATCAAGATCGGTAGTCGTCAGAAAGACCCTAGGGTTCCGGATGAGACAAAGCGTTACTACCTGATGCTCAAGAGTGTCGCCGACATGTTTGAGTGCAAGTGTAAGAAACCTCATTTCAACAAGCGACTTGAAGAAGCAATTCTAGCGTCGTAAGCGCATCAAAAATCCCCGACCACAACAACGAGGTTGGGGGTTTTTGGTATAATCATATTAATGAACTTGACTTGGGTACGATTTTGGGGCGTAAAATAATAAAAAAATTTGTAAGGGAAACACGATGAAGAAACTGGTGATTTTATTAGCATTAATACCTTTTTGTGCAAATGCATTGTGTCTGCATTTTTATTTTGATAAATATGGGCAATCGCACGCTGTCAGGTGTGGCACAAAAATTCCTGAAGCTCAATGCTCGAGAGAAGAATATTGGGACGGTATGGCGTGCAGAAAAATTGAAATAATTCTGTCATGCAAAGCTCAAGGCGGACAGTGGAAAGAAGCACAACTCCGAGTGCCTGATGGCTCAAACACGCCGGGACGGAAAGATTTTATATATCTGTGTGTTTGCCCAAACCAAAAGGTCTGGGACGGTCAAAAATGCCGATCCGATATACCACGGGCGAAGCAATGTACCAATTATATGGGGGACGGAACTATCCGTATGACGCAGGAGATTTTTGGCTCAACTAACTGTCCAAGATTTTAATTAAAAAACTCTTGACTTTTGTCGATTTTGTCGGTATAGTGTGGCAGATTAAGCTATAATTATATCATAACTATTATATTATTCTGTAAAACAACAAAGATATGGAAAGCGTTATTCAAGCACTGTCCAAGCTTCGAAACAAACCGGACAAGTTGGCTGAGTATTACAGCTCTAACAAGGCGTTTTTGCGTAACATGTACGCTATCGAGCTCATGTTGCTCTATTTTTTGCTCCAAGAGGCAAAAGAGGGGGGCACCAAAGGGCTGATTAAGGATGAGTGGATTCAGAAACTTGAAGGACTAATCTTCAGCAAGAAGAAACACGTCCACAAAGTCTTTGACAGCCATATTCCCCAAAATGCTGAGCTTTTTGAGGAAGTAAAGGCCTCGATAGCCGAAATGTTCAAAGACAAAGGTTATCCCTATTTTGCAAACAAGTTGAAGCAAAAGTAGGCAAATCTAATCGCATTTTTCAAACACCCTGCTCCTTCGTGGACAGGGTGTTTGATTTTTTAAAAAATTTGAAGATCCCTGGACGATTTTGCAAGCAATATCGAGGGATGACAAAGTGTTTTTTTTACATCAACAATATACAAACTGTCATGCCTCTTTTTTAGCTTGCTAAAAAAGTCAAGGCATCTACCTTGTTTTTTTAAATTTGTAGATCCCTGGAATTTTTTGCCTGCGCAAAAAATAGGGATGACGAGGTGTGTTTATAAGAAAAAATTGAAAATACCCGGATGTTTTTAACAAACTAAAAAAGAGGCAGTTATTTAAATGTTGACTTTTGTCTATTAACTTAATATATTATGCGCCAGTTAGTTTTATTATTAATTAAACAATTGTGCCTATGATTAACATTAGAGAATTAAGTAAGCGCTCTAGTCGACATGATTACATTCCTGAGTTGGAGGGAAATCGCCATGACCCCCAATGTGCTTGCAGGTTGATCAGCAAGATGCTCAAGAATCAAATTCCTTTGCAGGTAATGTGGGCCTATATGGTCGCATGTGAGTTGTGCGATGAGCTGACTTTTCCGCAGCGTGAGAACGGACACCTACTTGGTGCTGACTTGGGTCACAAGGCACGCACGAAGTATTTGGGAAAACTCGGAAACCTCAAGGATAATTTGCAAGAGGCAATTGTGCAAAATAAGCAATTTATCCGAGGCATGTTTGACTGCATTGCCGAAGGGAAGATTGACAACTCGCAGGGCTCTGTTATGTCAAAACGTGATGTCAAAATGCTGAAGTATGTTGCAGATTTGTTCAAGGAACAATGTAATGACGGAAGTTTTGAGCAATGCTTGCGTAGCGGCGGAGTTTTGTCCTATGCTGAGGATTGGTTTGATCTGGTTAGTACCAGCGATTCGCCTGCAAAATTGGCAAAGCTTGCCATGCTGTACAGCATGGAAAATATTACTCCAATTGACTGTGCATGGGCCTTCTATGTCGCTCACTTGTTGCGAGAGTTAGGGAAAAAACTGATCAACAGTCCCGAGGCTGCTCTTAAACCTGAGGCTTTGAGCTCTACTGCAGAAAATCAGAAAGCGGTTGAGCGTTTTTACGACTTTTTCCGTGAAAGAGTTTGGAAAAACCGACAGGAAATTGCAGACTTCTACGACAATTTGCCGTCAAGCATCAAATACCAGGATTTGTCAACAAGGAGAAATCCTGCTGCTGATGCATGGAACGCAATGTTCGACATCGTTAACAAGGTGTTGTTTCCTGCTGTAGAACAGGTCTGAGATTCTCTTTTTTTTATCAAACACCCTGCCCCTCATTGACAGGGTGTTTGATTTTTAAAATTTGAAAATTTCCGGATAATTTGTTAATTTAAACGTTGACTTTTGTCTATTTTTGGAATATAAAGAAAGCAAACAACAATTATTAATTTATAATTTTTAGTCGCACTATGAAAAAAAATCAAATTGAACAAACGTCCGATAGCTCTAGCTTAGGGAAGAAGGCAGAACGTTAATTCATTAAGGATTGAGTAGCGCAAGTGATGAACATTCGATTTTGTTACGGCAGGAATTTGATGCCGTAACCAAGATGTTCGCTCAAAATGGCTACGACTACCTTAGAAAAGCCTTTGAGCGCAAGCTCTAATTTTATCGCGAATTTCCCCTGCCCGTGTGGTTGGGGGAATTCGTTTTTTAAAAAAGATATTGACTTTTGTCTATTTTTGAGGTATAGTGTCGATAGTTAACAATTATTTATTATTTATAATTTTGGGTTTATGGAAACGAAATATCAAGAAATGATTGCCGAGCTCGGACTAGAGCAAGATCCCGTTAAGGCCATTGAGATTATTCAACTAATCTATAAGGAGCCTAAACATCCGGTAGTTCTCTACATGTGGGCATATTACGCTGCCTGCAGGTGGCTTGAGACAATCGATGCACTTGAAGCAAGCGAGCAACACATTGTTCGCTTCAAGAACGGAAATATCCACGACAGGACTCCTGTGGAAGAGCGCGAGCTTAACCGATGCACGCGTATCTTCAAGGGCACAAAACGCGAGTTTGAGCTGTTGCTCCTGAGTAGAAGGCATGAAGTATACTATGAGTTCCGCCATGTGCCGGCAAGGCTCGACATGAGCCACAATACTTTTCATGAAGAATATTGCAAAATGCTCTTCTGCGTGAACGAGCTCTTCATGGAACATAACGACACGAAATGTCAAAGATATCTCCAAGATGCCGGGTTCATGGTAGATGCCCTGTTGCTTGCTCCAGACTGGGACAAGAATAAAGTAGAACTCTACCTCGAAATCAACAGTAGAGTTAATCGCTCGATGTCATGCATGGCAATGGCAATGGCATTCTATGCTGTAGACAGCTGGGTACAGTTGTTGTCGGCAGATGATCCCGTTACATGCGAACTATTCGGCGGATTCAGTGATGACATCAGGCAACTTCACAAGAAGCTGATGTGGAAAATCATCAAGGACAACGATTTCCCGCACTTCGTTGCGGACTACTGGTTGCGTGATAATAACCACTTCAACGCGACCAAATTTGAGATCAAGGTAGGGGGATACAAAATGACCATTAATCGTATTAACGCGACGATGGTTGAATATATACCCTCAAGCCCGTTCAACATTGAGCAGGTAGAAATTGACGACATCATCAACACTGCCATAAATCTGCGCGAAAATGCATGATTAGCTAGCCGGTATTTCTAGAAAAAAATCAAACACCCTGTTCCTCGTGGACAGGGTGTTTGATTTTTAAAATTTGAAAATTTCCGGATGGTTTATTAATTTAAATGTTTACTTTTGTCTATTTTTGTGGTATAAAGGCGAAGATAACACTTATTAATAATTATTAAAAAATTATTCATATGAACAAGAATCATCAAGAATTGGTGGTGCAGCTCGACCTCGAGCGTGATCCAGAGAAAGCAATCAAGACAATCCAAGAAATTGGGAGGGATCGTCAGCATCCAGTTATCCTCGATATGTGGGCGTATTTCATCGCCTGCGAATGGCTGGATGAAATTGCCACACTTGTGCAGAATGAGCAACATCTCGTTCGCTTCAAGAACGGAAATATCCACGACAGGACTCCTGTGGAAGAGCGCGAGCTTAACCGATGCACGCGTATCTTCAAGGGCGCAAAACGCGAGTTTGCTGAGTTGCTACTGGGTAGGAGACATTCGGTGTACCACGTGTTTTATCATACACCGGAGCGACTCGATATGAGCCAGAGCTGTTTTGAACAACGGTATTGCAAGATGTTAAACCGGGTTGCTAATCTCTTCTTGGAAAATGAGGATAAGAGGTGTTTGATATGCCTCAACAAGCGTGCAGGATTCATAGAAGATTGCTTGTGGATTGATGAGTGCTGGGAAGAAGGCAGCATGGAATTACCACAGAAAATCTGGAGACGTTTTGGGTTACTGCTTGAGATCCACGACAGGGTCAAATACCCCATGTCCTGTTTTTCTGAAGCGGCGGCATTCTATGTCGTAGATGAGTGGGGAAAATTATTATCTACAGAAGAGGACTTTGTTACATGTAGCCAGTTACCTTCAAACTATCTCAGGGCGAATTACCGTGATTATGTCTATCAGCTTCACGCGAAGCTGATGTGGAAAATCATCAAGGACCAAGATTTTCCTCGATTCGTTGCAGACTACTGGTTCAGTGGCAATGTCAAACGCCGTCTTTCTGGTATGTTAGTGCACATTGACGAGGAGACTGTTGAGCAAATTCTCAACACCGCAATTGCTGTCCGTGGCTGATTCTTGGCAACTTAACGGTCAAACGCCATACCTCTGTACAGATGTATGGCGTTTGCATTTTAAATATATATTTCAATGCATTATCTACATATATTAATATATAAAATTAATATAGCAATAACAAAAAAATCGCTACAGCCGGGAGGCGCAACGATTTTTTTGTTTAACTTGCAAAACTATTACTTTGTTTTACTTACATAAAAAATGAACATATTAGTGGCAATATTCTCATCCATACATTCCGGATATTGGTAATAGACGGAGATAAGCAAAAATATCTTTTCTTTCGCCTCTTCGCGCTTATTAGCGTCACCACCGGCACTTTCAAACTCGCGTATAGCCAGACCGACTTCCTGGTGAAAATAAGGGTTATACCACTTTTCTACCTCTTCAGTAGTAGCATCTGTAGCTTTGATACGCTCAACAATCTTTTCCGGCAAAAAGCTACTCAGGCAATCAACCTGTTCAGCTATTTGTTCTTTTGTCAGAGGGGTGAGCGCCTCAATTGCTTTTAAAATTTCAGTTTTCATAATAGATTCAAATTGTTAATGTATTAATTGTATAAGAATAATTATTTGTTGCGATGTTTATATGAAAAATCTTAATAAAAGTCAAGTTTTTAATCAGTTAAGGGTTTTTGTTTCCGCTCGCAGACAAGTGTTTACAAAATACACATTATATTCATACAGTTATTTTGATGAGTTTATTCATAAAATTAACTTTTTGTGTTTTTTTGCAACAAAAAGCCCGTCAAAATCATCAAGATTTTGACGGGTTTTCAATCGGTTGTCGGGGCATACGGAGGTAACATCTCACCTACCCCGTTTTGGCTCGTAATGCTCTTCCTGCTCGACATCTTTTGGAATTTTGATTGAACTACACAGCCAGAAAACTGCGATTATAAACAAAACAATAAAAACATCCATTCGATCACCCTCAAGATGAATCTCATTTGCAGACATCGCAAAAATGGCTGTGGCAACATACAAATATGGTCTAACACTATATTGGTTGCATTCTTTGGGTCTAAACATAATCTTACACATTACAATATATGTCGGGATGAACAGTAACAACCAATGGTTCCAAATTGTTACGTAAATCAAGAATAGCAATGGTGCAACTCCAAGTACTGGTCGTTTCATGGCCAAAACAATCAAAAAGCCGATTAACACTACCATGCTTGTGTAATCAAGGCAAAGCTCGGGAGTAATTTTCAGACATTGTTCAGGAAATATGTGCAAAACGACGTACAAAGAGATGTACAGCAGAACAAAAGCGATACCAATAAACAGCACTTGTTTAAGTCCATTTGATAATTTAATCATAATCGTAAATAATTATAATGTTGATAATTGTTTATTGATAGATTTTATAGACAAATTTGACTGTCCTGTCAAGATTTTTAAAACAGCAATCCGCCGAGGATAGACCTCGACGGACTGCTGTTATGTTAACAAAAGAGCTGATGGCGATAGCACCACACGGCCAAAGTATTAAGTGGCGTGCCGGTAACATCGCGGGGCTCTCGGACGGAACGCTCACCAAGAAGAAACTCCTCGAAACTGTCCGTCGGGGATAGCAACTTGCGCAATGTGCTCTCGATTGTGGTCTCGTCAAGCGGAGTGTACTTTTCCATGCGTGTTCGGCATTGAGGAAAGACAAGCTCTTTACCTTCAGACCGGAGGTGAATGACAAAATCCATAACGTTTTCGCATTCGCACTCTTTGTCATATCCCAACACAATGGGCCAGATGATATCGTGGTCTAAAACTTCAATGGCTACAAACTCGCCAAACGGAACTTTGTTCTTAGCGTTGTTTTGTGTCTTTGCAATCTCAAGTTTTAAGATCCACGCTTTGCGGATATCGTTGCACCGCTTCAACATCTCAGCCTCAAGAAGATTTTTAAGAACGGTGGCGTACCGAATAACGAAATTGTCCTTATTTGCCTGCAGTACGCGCTTGAACTCCAGGTAGAAATCTTGCAGATCAGCATCGAACATTTTACTGATTTTTTTCTGAAAGAATTCTTCCGAAAGCTGATCTTGATCGAAATCAAAGTTCAGCCCGTAATACTGGCAAAACTTTGCCCTGAAGAGCACATCACCACCTAAAATGTGTTTGCACACATCAAATAACTTACTCATAATAAATCTGCACGGGCTTCTACCGTAGCTTGCTGTCTTTTATAGTTTGTAAATAATATTTGATTGACGAGAGTTTAGACAAAGAACAATTAAAATGCAAGAAAATTTTAGCAAAAAACGAAACCCGCCAGAGCTCTCACTCCGACGGGTTTTGTATGTGGCTACTCAGATTACTCATCAGCAAAAGCACTTTACGATCGATATGCCGGAATAAATACATCTATTGTTTCTCCAAACAACATAACAACAATTACTTCTTTGCCTAATTGTAATTCAGCCCCCTCCTCTTCTTGAATTGGAGGAAATGGAATGTAGGTGATGGTAAACGGTGTTTGATACGACCATTCCGGTTTGTAAGGCAAATTATTGCTATGTTCTATGCAATACCTGGCTGTTTTGCCCCAATCACCTTTGTTGTCCAAGTATCCGTCAATAAGTTGCAAATTGGTGAGCTTTTTCTTTGCGCTGATCTGACAGATTCCACCTTCGAAGGGATCAATGATAGTGCCTCTGTACACGCCATCTTTCTTTCTCTTATAATGGACATTCTGTGGATAGATCCACATAATGGGAAGCAGAAACAAAAATATAAGCACTCTTGTAAATATGTAAATTATGAGTGCATCAAAAGCTGATCGTGTAAGAAAATCATACCATTTAAGCCTTTGCCAATAGGCTCACATACAGCAAAAATTAGTACGCAGAGCAGTGAAGCAGCCAGACACCACCGATTTTCTTTTTGGATTTTGGGGTCTGTATAATTGATGTTTATACCAAATAATTTGGTAAAAAAAGTTCGTGGTGTTTTGGTAACAAAATCCACCACACCTACCCCGGTGAGAAACAAAACGGCTAACCAGACGGAAAATCCTACAAAAAAATCTGTACTACATAAAAATTTTAATATTTCATTCATAATAACTATGCGCGGGCTTTTACCGCAGCCTGCTATCTTCTATAATTTGTTAATAATGTTTTGATTGAACGAGAGTCTAGAATACCGCTCCTCTGCTGTCAAGCAAAAATCCGCCTCAGGTTTACACCCAAAGCGGATTTTTGATAACTACCTTTTAAGCCTTGCTATCTTTTTGCTTGAAAGCATCATATCCCTTTCCATGTGTAGGAAATTGAATTTGCACACCATCATTGTTTGTAAAAATAATAACTGCATCATTTTCATTGATAACACCTGTTAGATTCTTCGGCACAGTAATGGACATGTGATAAGAAAATGGTTTCCATTCAAATGGGGAAAAATTAACTCCTTGAGTGAGGTTGAGCACATATACCTTGTACAAATTCATTTTGTATTTACTGGCATTAGAACACATCTCGGTTATTTCAACCAACCAAGTATTCTCCTCATTAGCATCTCTGGCTGAGATATAACCTCGATAGGCGTTGTTTAACCTTCCATCATCTTTTGTTTCCGACGTGCCGGTATCTTCAGTTTTATTGGTAGAATGAACTATCCAATAAACAATGACTGGAACCAACATAAACATCCTCGTTATTATATACAACTTAAGCACATTTCCGAGTGACCGCAAGAGAAAATTTTGCCAATTGAGGTCTTTACCGATAGGCTCCCAAAATGCATAAATCGCCGTAAAAATCAATGTGAATGCAAAAAAAACGCGAACCATTTCTTGTTCTTCCTTGTTCTCGTTCGGATAATCGAGGCAAACCCCAAAAAATCTTCGAGGATGGGCAACAAAATAGCTGTAGAACTGCACATAGAGGCTGAATATCACGGCTCCAACCGCCATGAGAAAAATCAGGAAATCTGCGGGATTAAAAGATAAATTAAACATAATAACTGTGCACGGGCTTTTACCGTAGCCTGCTATCTTCTATAATATGTTAATAATGTTTGATTGAACAAGAGTCTAGACTAATTTTGCGAGAAGTCAAGTTAATTAAACATATTTAGTTTATTTTAAGCATTTGAAGTGTAGTATTGAGGTATATTTTTGGAGGTCTCTAGAATGGATAACAGAATTACAAAGTTGGCAGAAAATATTTTATATAAATCCCTTAAGCTAAAAAAGGGAGAAGTTATATATCTGGAAGCTTTTAGTGCTAGTACTAAAGAGTTGCTAAATGAACTGATTAAGACAACTGTAAAAATAGGAGCGGTGCCCTTTTATTTTTTCAATGATACAGATTTTATTCGCAGTTCTATTGAAGGAGCAGATGATGAACAAATCCAAAAATTTGCGGATTTACATAATAACCTGATGAAAAAAGCAGATTGCTACATCGGTATACGGGGATATGATGACCTTTTTGCTTTATCTGATGTTGATGATGAATATAAAAAGAGGCAAAACAGAATTTTTTACAAGCAAGTTCACATGACAACGAGACATCAAAAAACAAGATGGTGTGTATTACGATATCCCAATTACACCATGGCTGCTTTGGCAAAAATGTCATTACACGAATTTGAAAATTTTTATTTTAATGCGTGTCTGTTAGATTATGAAAAAATGTCTAGAGCTATGGAACCGTTAAAGTCTTTGATGGATAATACATCACAAGTTTATATTAAGGGGACAGATACTGATTTGCGTTTTTCGATACAGGGTATACGCTCTGTTATTTGTGATGGAAAAATGAATATTCCTGATGGTGAAGTATATACCGCACCTGTTAAAAATTCAATCAACGGATATGTTCAGTTTAATACCGATACAGTACATAATGGAATTTTTTTCTCAAATATAAGATTGGAATTTGAAAACGGGAAAATTGTTAGAGCATCATCCATCGTCAATAATGATAAATTGCAAGAGATATTAGATATTGATGAAGGGAGCAGATACATTGGTGAATTTGCGTTAGGAGTTAATCCGCACATTACTCACCCTATTTTGGATATATTGTTTGATGAAAAAATCGGCGGATCTTTTCATATGGCTATCGGAAATTCTTATAACGACGAAACCAACAATGGCAATATTTCATCAATACATTGGGATTTAATAAAAAATCAAACAGTCGAAAACGGAGGAGGAGAAATTTGGTTTGATAACAAATTAATTCGTAAAAACGGATTGTTTATTATCCCAGAATTAGAGGCTCTCAATCCAGAAAATTTGAAATAATAAATTATACGATGATTAAATATTTAAACATAGATGCTTATTTAGTGGGACTAAAAAAGAAAGTCGGGCTGGAGCGAGATTTTAAGGATATAGAAACGTTAGTTTTAGGTAGCTCTCACGGACAATATTCGTACGTTCCGAAAAAAGGAGAATATAATTTATGCTTGCCCAGTCAAGATTTGTATTATTCCTATTTTCTATATAAAAAATACTGTCGAAAGCTAAAAAATCTAAAAAAAATTGTGTTGTTTTATTCCGTATTTTCTCCGGGGTATGAAGTGGTTAAAACAAATGAAGGTTGGCGGGCATTTCACTATGAACAAATTTATGAAATAAAACCGAAGTATCGTGTATATCGAAAAAAGTTAAGCGACAAATATGAACATTTTTTGCCATATATAAAACAACGGGCATACTCGTTGCGTGTAAGGAAAAATTATCGGGGAGAAAATCCTGATATAAAAGGAAAAAACGTAAAAAGAATAGGAAAATCCAATCCAGTGGTTAGGGCTGGAGGTGCATTGAAGCATAACCAAAGAGGTAATTGTCAGAATTTATACGTTCAAAAAATATTAGAACTTTCACAAAAATATAATCATAAATTTGTACTTGTTTTGGCGCCTGCTCACGAAGCTTATAAAAATGCCTTACCTGAAGAAAAAATCTTATTTTCTGATTTATTGCGCATTATTGATGTTAGTGCCGGTAAAATATGTCTGTTGGATTTCTACAAGCGCAATGATTTTACTGATGAGGATTGGTGGGATTATGATCATTTGAACCCCCAAGGAGCTAAGAAATTTACAAAATTATATCACGTTTTAGAACGGTGTTAGTTTTATAGTTGTTGAATTGATATTAGGCAAAAAATCCGCCTCAGGTATGCGCCTATTCTAGTTTGTTTAATATTAGACTGATTACATGGCCACAAAAATTAGCCATAGTAAACATGGCTGTTGGTTGTATGTTCGATTGTTAAACTAAATTTTATAATCAGTATCTCAAAAAAGTTTCAACTGAAGCGTATTTTTCGAGTGTGGAGCGGCCATTGCAAAATTCGAGCTCAATCAGGCAGGTGCAGGCAACAATATCGCCACCGCTTTTCTGGATTAATTTACATGCGGCTTCCATGGTTCCGCCTGTTGCCAACAGATCGTCTATGAGCAGAATTTTTTCACCTTTTTTTACGGCATCAACATGGAGTTCCAAAGCGGCAGAACCGTATTCCAAATCATAAGATTCCTTAATTGATTTATACGGCAACTTGCCGGGCTTGCGCAACAGAACCAATCCACAATGCAACTTTTCCGCCAGAGTCGCACCGAACAAAAAACCACGTGATTCAATCGCTGCAATTTTATCTATATGCTTGTCCTTAAAACGGTCGTAAAAAGCATTGATAATCGACTGAAAACATTGAGCATCGGCAAGTGCCGGAGTAATATCTTTAAATACAATGCCTTTTTTGGGAAAATCTTTAACATCACGAATTTGTTTTTTTATATCTTCATACATCGCATTACTCCTTCGGTTATGTAATACATTATACAGCATAAAACGCAGAACTCAATAAATCTCTCTCAAATATCAATACTATTTTTTATATCTGGCCACCCTTTTGCCGTATCGCAACCATAATTTCATTACCAAAATAAGAATTGATGACCGGACTAATTGCTACTGAATTAAAATATTCTTATTTTTCACATTCGCCGCAATTGGAACAACCGTTGCAGATAAGGCGTGAGCCGCATGTTTCACAATTTTTGCGCCAATGTTTTTTATACCACCCGTCATCAAACAGTTCACTTTGTGGTTTGTGCAATTGCCATTTTATCGTTTTTCCCTCAAATTGCAAACCTGATTTGTATGCCATCTCGCTTTGCAATCTTTTGCTCGGCATGGTATAGATTTTGCCGTCTTTTTCAAACTTTGTGCCGGTTTCAATAAAACAAAACATTACGTTATTTGCTTTACATTCCTCATAAAGTGACTTTACCCATTCGTATTTTAAAACTCTGTTGCCGTCATAGTTTTCACCGCCGGCAACAACCTGCTCTATTTGTCCGGTTTGGAGCCATTTTTGTAAGCTGATTGAACCAATAAACGGCGCAGTCATAACCCCCTTATGTTTGAAAGGCAAGTCCATTAAAATCGGCAAGCGTTCATCGGCTCTGGCCTGATTTTCCGCCGTTACGGAAAAAAACACATTGTCCCAACCATAGCCCCAATCTTGAGGTAAATGCTCAGCAACTCTTTCAGGTCGCTTGGTAAGCAAATAAAATCCGACATCAGGACGCTGTTTGATAATGTGCCATGCTTCATCACGCCATTCATCAGCCTCTTCTAAAAAGAAGTCAGAGGTCAAACACACCCGCAAACACTCACCGCTTTTAATTTTATATGTTCCATCGGCGTTTTTATGTAGTGGATAATCGAAGTTATTTTTGACACGGTAGATTTTTGAACCGTCAGCATTGCGCTGCTTATCTAAAAAATACATATAGCAGTGCTGACAGCCTTCACTCTTTTTTACGCATCCGTGCCATGGATTCCAAATATCGTGCATCATTTACCTCTTTTATGAGATAATAGCCAAGCTTTAGCAAAATTGCAAATTGTATTGCTTTTTGTTCGAGCATAAAATACCATTACAAAAATAAGAATTGATGACCGGATTAAAATGCTGGACATTCTGAATTTACTACTGTAAATGTAAATAAATTTAAGGAAAAAATAATGGCTGAAAACATTACATTTCGTTTGGAAGAACCTAAAGATTATCGGTTAGTTGAAAATATGGTGCGTGAGTCATTTTGGAACGTCTATCGCCCGGGATGCCTGGAACATTTTGTGCTTCACGAGTTGCGCGACAATCCGGATTTTGTAAAAGAGCTTGATTATGTGATGGAAAAAGACGGTGAAATCATCGGGCAAAATATATTTATGCGCGCACATATTAGAGTTGATGACGGACGTGAAATTCCTGTTTTGGCGATGGGGCCGATTTGCATTACGCCAGAGCTCAAACGCCAAGGTTACGGCAAAATGCTCTTGGATTACACATTGGAACGCGCCAAAGAACTGGGATATGGTGCCATGTGTTTTGAAGGAAATATTGATTTTTACTCTAAAAGCGGCTTTACCTATGCTTCTGAGTTTGGTATCAGATATCATGATTTGCCGGAGGGTGCAGATGCCTCATTTTTCTTGTGTAAGGAATTAATCAAGAGTTATTTGAACGGTATTACCGGCGAATATACTCCGCCAAGCGGTTATCTTGTTGACGAGGCTAAAGCCGAAGAATTTGATAAGCAATTTCCACCAAAAAAGAAAGAAAAACTCCCCGGACAGATTTTCGGTTAGTAAAATTTTATTTGTAGGCTAGATTTTTCCGTGAGCCTAACTCGCTAAATGTTGTTGACTCTCCATATTTTCGCGCTAATAATAGAACAGAAATAGAACATTAAAAAGATAGGAGAATATAAAATGCCACAGAAAATACTATCCAAAATATTTGTAATATCTAAAATAGTTTTCAAAATATTTATTTATCTCATGACGTTTTGTGGTTTTATGAGCATTTTTATGCGTAATATTGATTTAGTCGGCGATTGTGCCGATGATGGTGGTGTTTGGGACGATGAGTATAGGGTATGTCGTTTTGATTGCATGCATTGGAATGAAAAGGACGGTTGTATTTTATTGTCTGATGAAGAACTTGAAGACTACGTAAACGATTATTGCAACAGAGAAGGAAAAGGTTTATATCGTTGTCGGATGGCAAGATTAGAATTGTCTAAGAGACAACTACGTGACCAGATGAATGGCTTAAAAGATGAAGATAAAGATTTACAACAATCCTCACAAAATTTTGATAAAACACCTATTGATAAGATTGTAATAGAAAAAAATCTGCGCAAAATGTATTTAATGAATGGTAATAATATTATAAGGGAATATAAAATATCCTTGGGCTCGGAGCCGATTGGGGCTAAGCATCAGGAAAATGATGGCAAAACACCGGAAGGACAATATGTTATAGAAACGCGAAATTTCAATAGCAAATTTCATCGTGCCTTAAAAATTTCGTATCCGAATGATGAAGATAAAAAGTGGGCAAAAGAACATAATGTTTCTGCTGGAGGTGATATTATGATACACGGTTTCCCCAATTGGACTCCCAATTTTTTATTCAACTATATTCACAAATCAGATTGGACAAAGGGGTGTATTGCTGTAACGGATGAGCAGATTGAAGAAATTTGGGCATTGGTAAAAGACGGCACACCTATTGAAATAAGACCATAATTAAAGAGGTAAAATGCGCCAGCACGTTATAGCATTGGTTGATTGCGACTGCTTTTTCGTTTCTTGCGAACGGAAGGATAACCCTGATTTGCAGGGCAAGCCGGTGTGCGTGATGACCGGTGGTGGTTCAAAAGGTATTATCGTGTCGCGTTCAAAGGAAGCCAAAGCACTAGGGATTAAAATGGGACAACCGTATTTTCAGGTTAAGCCGAACTTCCCGACTGCGATTTGTATTCCGGCGCGCCACCACCGCTATACCGAGATTTCTAAAGAAGTGATGGACACGATTAAGACTTTCAGCCCGGATGTTGAGGTAACCTCGGTTGATGAGGCGTTTGTTGATTTGACTTCGCTTAATAAGGTTTATCACTCAACTTATACAGACATTATCAAAAATATCCGCCAAACGGTTTGGGACAAGGTCGGTATTCCCGTTTCCATCGGTTTGGGAACATCTAAAACGCTGGCAAAATTGGCGAGCGATAAGGCTAAGAGCAACAACGGGATATTTGTTATTCCGCCTGATAAAATCTTGGATATTGTGGGCGAAATGCCGATTGAGGACGTCAGCGGTATCGGGCACAAAAACAGCGAGCATATGGGGTTCAGCGGGATTTTTACTATCAAAGATTTCGTGGAGAAAGAAAACGGCTGGATAAGAAAAGCTTTCGGAATAAATGGTCTGAACCTCAAAAACGAATTAATCGGGATTGCGACATCGTTGGTCAATAGTGAACCTACTGCTCCGCAAAGCATACAAGTAACGCGCAGTTTTGAGGATTTCACGCAAAGTTTGGAATATTTGGAACATGAGCTTAACCGGTATGTTCATGAGGCTTGTCAGAAGTTGCGACAATGGAACGGATTTTGCCAAGGGGTGGAAGTTATGCTCCGCACAAAGGACTTCAAATATCTCGCCATCGAGGCGAAACTGCAGAACCCGACCAACGGCGACCAAGAAGTGCGCATGACAGCTATGAGACTCTTAAAACAATTATACCGCCCGAATTTAATTTATCGCTCAACTGGCGTAACTCTAACGCATTTGAGCTATGGTGAAGTGCAACAATCGCTGTTTGAGGAGGTAAAGCCCCACGACGACAAACTCTCGCACCTTGTTGATGAATTGGAAGCCAAATTCGGTAGAGGGATTGTAAAAACAGGAATGTGAGTAAAAATTGCTTTTTACCAATGTTATTGTTGTACTGTCTGCGGTAGTACATCCTTTTTATTTTTTCTTGATACATTTACCTACTTCTTTAATAAGTTCATCAGCAAAGATAGCACTTGATGACAATTCACTTTTTTTATATTTGTCAAATATAATATCTTCCCACACCAATGGAGATTTATTAATACAATCATATTCTTTTTCTGTTGAAGTAGAACTAATAAATGTATGAACAACCCCTTTAACAAATCCAATCATTTGAAATGCCTGATAATATTCACTTTGTGTTGTTAGGTCTCCCCTTAATAAAGCATAAGAATCATTTATATTGAGTTCATATACATCTTTTTCTAGATAATTACTCGCAATTACAGAACTACAACCAATTAAAAAGCCAATAAACAGCAATAAAAAAATTTTCTTCATCTTTCAGTCCTTATAAAGTTAGCTAATAATAAGATACTAAATCATCATTAGTAAAAAATCTATAAATACATAAAAATCTGCAATTCCTAATGAATTTTGAACTGTGGCTGGAGTGAGCTTACAATTCAAACTCGAACAAATGACCGCCAGGTATAAACAGAGCCAAGAAGATTTGAAAGCGGAGTATCAAAAACGGAAATTTCTAAGCTAGTGTATAATACCCAATAAGGATTGATAAAATCATTATATAGTGCTACTCTTTAGTCAACTAGAACTTGTAGAGACTAAAAATATGACTGATAAGAATGTTGAAACCATATCTATAAACAATATTGTAGTAAATAATGAAAATGCCAGACATGGGAAACTAGAAACAGAAAAAGATGCTATTTTATGGCTATTAAGCAATAACTCTAGCAGATTAGAGGCTTTAGCTAAAGACATTGCAAAAGAAGGGAAATTATATGAGCGGCCTTTAGTTAAAAAAGAAAATGATAAATACATTGTTTATGATGGTAATCGACGCATTACTTGTCTTAAGTTGTTAAATAATCCAAACTATATTGGAAATACTGTATGGTCTTCTTTTTTTGAGACATTAAAAAAGAATAATGATAATATACCAAATAAAATAGAATGTGATGTATCTAATGATATTCAGTATATTAATGAACTTGTAGAAAGAAGACACGTCGGTGGAGATACCGGAAAAGGACAATTAAAATGGAATCGAGAACAAAAAGAAAACCATTTAATATTGACTGGTCAGAAAAAAGTTCTAGATTTTACAGTATTTCTGCAAGACGAAATGAAAAAAGAAGGCTTACTTGGAGAAGCAGAAACTCTAGAACACTCCTTGATAAAACGTTTATTTTCAAGTAATGCGTTTAGAAAGAAAATAGGGTTTATATTAGAAGATGAAAAAGTATCATATATAATAGATAGAATGGATGTCCTCAAAATTCTGCTTAGGATTCATAATGACATGGCAGAAGGTAAAGAAACATTACATACTTTATGGAATAATAAAGATAAAGAAAGGTATTTGAAAAAACTTGAAGATGAAGGGATTTTACCACAAACACCTAAAGAAAATGCAAAGTCTTCGCAAAATTCCAAAACAACAGTTGTTAATCCTCGTAAAAAAGTATCATTTCCATCAATTATAGATACAGATTTTCCTATTGAGGCTAAAACCAACGAAGAAATAAAAATTAAAGCTATATGGGATGAGATGCAATATCGTTTGAAATGTTCAACTCATCCATATTCTTTAGGTGTTATGATGCGCGTTCTTTTAGAACTTGCAACAGATTATTGCTTACCGAAAACGAATTCTTTAAAGGATAAAAGTGATCACTTAAATCAGAAAATGATGGATGTTGTTGGTTTCTTTGAAAAAGAAAAAATTTTGAATAAATCCGATTCGAATAACCTCAAGGGCACAGCAACTGTTGATATAAACAGACTGCATGCATTTGTTCATAATTTAAATGCACACCCAACACCGCAAGAACTCATATCTTTATGGGGAAAATATAAAAATTACATTATAAATTGCTTGATGTATAAGTAATTCAATTCAAATAAGATAGATAAAAGCTATGTTCTATTAAATAAACACCCTTCAATTGATATTTGTTCGCTATGTCGATTAAGAACTAATATTACTGATATAAGTGCTGTATATATACTGGTTAAAGCCACTTCTTTGTGATTAATTTTCTGTTCCTCAAATAATTTACCCTGCACTAGGAAAGTTTCTCCTACAATAAACGGTGATAAATGCTTAAATGAACATAAAGTCTGGTAATTTTCATAAAGCAAATCAATATCTAAATCTTCCTCTACAAAAACAATGCCTTGAGAATGAAATATTTCCTTAAAATAAGGAAAAGCAATCTTGCTTAAGTCTTTTATACTGTTAGCAAATGATTTATACCAGTTTTTATGATAGCTATCAATATTTGATGTATTTTTACCTTTACCGGTATAAAATCTTTCACAGTTATAGTGGTGCATTCTTAAAAGTGTTTTCTCCTGCCATTGCGGATTTATTGATAAACTTCTTAATTGTTCTACAAAAGCAAATTCGTAGTAATCTCTGCCTTTTGTATCAAACATTTTATCAATACATAACAGTTGTATTTGCGCTTCAATCGCCTGACATGTTAATGAGCAAGCTGTGAATACTCTATTATTTTCCAATAAAGTAAAGGCATCTCGGCAAAGAGCAAAAATTGCTCCAGATAAAACTCTAAGAGACAAGATAGCTGTGCTGTTAGTCCTCTTAAATTCTTTACTTTCTATGTTTATAAGTGCTTGTTTAATAAAAGGGATTAATTCTAATTCAGAGTTCATTTATTGAATTCTCCTCCAATAAATGCTCTAAAAACGCCTGACAGCCCTCATAAATATCCCAATAGCTCTCGTCAAAATTGCCGGTATACCATGGGTCGCTAATATTGCGCGGATGGTCCGTAAAGTCAAGCAAGCGGTGGATTTTGTGTTCCGTATCCGGACCGACGAGCGATTGAATATCCTCAATGTTATTGTCATCCATCGCCAGAATATAGTCATAATAAGCATAATCGCGTGGACGAATGCGGTGCGAATAATGCTCCTCGAACGGAATTTGCATGGCTTTGAGCTTGTTACGCGTACCATGATGAATGCCGGCATGACACATCTCGTTGTAGCTTTCGGTTGCGGCAGAATCAATTTCAAACTGGTCAGTCAAACCGCGCTTCTCAACCATTTGCTTAAACACAAACTGCGCCATCGGCGACCGACAAATATTCCCCAAACATACAAACAAAACTTTAATCATAAATTTTCCTCGGCACTTAAAAGTTCTGCCAACATGGTCTCGCATTGCTCTGAAGATAAGTTCAGAGGATTAATTTTTGATGGTGATATTGACATATTTGCTTTTTTTATTAACTGATCGCGTTCTATAATATCATTTTTATAATATTCTGCGAATTTTGTATATACCCATACATAAAAGGCATTAATCAGGTTTGTGTATTTTTCAAATATTGTTATTAAGTTAATTTCATTTCCACAATTCTTTATAAATTGTTTTGATTCCATGTTCCATTCTTTTTCGTGTTCTAGCAGTTCCGCCGATATAAGCACGACATCCCAATGCTTATCATCCTCTAGTGAGCGAACAGGATAAGGAAATACTAACTCATAATGAGTTTGATAATTTCTTAAATTACGGATAAAACGAAACAAATTGTTATTTTTAAATACCTCTGCAACCTTTTTTTCGTATTCCTTTAAAAAACTTGTCCCTTTGTAATGCGTCATAACTTTCCGAGATGTATCTGTTAAGACAGATGATGCTGCTAAATAATTAAAAATCTTTTGTTGTAAGTGAATGAAAGCTTTTTCTTGGATGTCTTTTGAAATTTGTACATTGTCATGTATTTCTTTAAGTAATTGCCGCAATTCCAACCAATTTTGAAGAAATACATTATGTATATTAGGAAGCGGTCCTATATCATTTATAGCTTTCCATCCAATACAATTAAAAACATCTTGCTCTGTAATCATTTTGGATTATTTACCAATAACCTCTTTTATCTGTTCAGCAGTAGTCATACCATCTCTGACTTTTTCTGCCATTAAAAACAATCCTTTACCGTTTGATTTAGATTGCCACAGCTTACCAATTTGCTTTTTCTCCCGTGTATCAGCGTTATCAATTAAATGCTTGCCCTTATATTCAACAACCAAAATACGACCATCGTTTAACATAGCCACAAAATCGGGATAAAATTTATCTGTCGAAGTTGGTAGCCAAAATGAGTTCGGATGTCTTGCAACGTTTCTTATCCAATATTTAACGCTTGGGTTAGAGTCAAGAGCTTTAGCGCATTGGAACTCCTCGCCATCAACACCACCATCAAAATTCGGAACATTATTTGATCCTAAGTAATGTTTAGAA
>JAEEYV010000037.1 GCA_016288295.1 Alphaproteobacteria bacterium | reverse complement strand
CAATGCTTTAGCTTCTGCTACATTAGCGTATTTGGTTGAACAAATGGAAGAACGTTATTCCATTTTCGAAAAAGAATTGGTCCGCAACATCAGCGAATATCACGAAAAATGCGGTGCAATGTCCTACATTGTTTGTGTTATTGATGAGTTTGCGGACTTGATTGCCGCTGACAAAACGGTTGAAATCTCGGTTCAGCGTTTGGCACAAAAAGCCCGTGCCGCCGGCATACATCTGATGTTAGCAACCCAACGCCCGTCTGTTGATGTTGTTACCGGTGTCTTAAAAGCCAATTTCCCGACCCGTATGTCTTATAAAGTTGCCTCTCAAGTCGATTCTCGCACCATTTTGGATATGCCCGGCGCCGAAGACTTGTTAGGTCGCGGTGATGCTCTTTATCTGCCTCAAAACGGTGAACTCAAACGTGTTCACGGTTCTTATGTACCGGATGACGGCATCGCTAAATTACTTGAGCCGCACCGTTGCAAAATCGAGCCTCTAAAGCTGAAATTGCCGGAAACAGCTTCTTCAACAGCTGTTACCAAGACCGCAGATGGCAAAGTTGTCAAAAAGAAAGAAGGCTTTTTCCGCCGTTGCCTCAATTGGTGGAGTTCTCTCCGCGTTCGCGAACAAAAAACGATAGTTCGCTGGTTTAAATACTTTTTAGCTTTTGCAATTAGTGTATTTGCCGCTAAAAAAGGAGCCAACATTCCATATCAAATTACGGATGAACGCACTACAAAACGCAAAACCAAAAGTACAAAACGTCGCTATTAAGAATTAAAAAAGCCTCTCAAAAGAGAGGCTTTTTTAATCATTTTGTTTCGACTTCCGGTGCGAGCGGTCGCTCACTACCATGATGTCTTCCGAAACGATGAAAGCTTCTTTCTTCCATTTTACGCTTATGTTCGTCAATCATTTCTTTAAATTTTACCTGTTGTTCAGGTGTTAATATTGCTTCAAATGATTTCATGTTTTCTTTGCGCATAGCATCCATTTTTTCACGCAATGCTTTCATTTCTTCCATCAAAGGTTTCATTTTTTCAAAATCGGCTTTGCGAATTTCTTCAGCTTTTTTGCGCTGTTCTTCACTCAATCCCAATTCGTTGGCAAATTTTTCTGCACGCATTTTAAGATTATGTGTTTTATCTGCAAGTGCTTCATTCTCTACTGGGGGAGGAGGAGTTTGTTCATCCAAATTTTCAACTGCCCAAGCTCCGTTTGAACCAAGCATCAGCATTGTCGCACAAGTTAACGTTAAAAATCTTTTATTCATCATAATTCTCCTTTTAAATGAGCTAGTTTTTGACTTAATATTTTTTTGGCATTAAATAATCGAGATTTTACAGTTCCTAGTGGAAGACCGAGTTTTTTAGCTACTTGTTCCAATGGCATATCCTCAAACTCGTGCAAAACAACCACTTTTCGCATCTTATATGGCAAGTCATCAACGGCTTTCAATATAATTTTCTGTCTTTGCTTGGCATCAATAATTTTTTCTTGCGAAAACGTGTCGGGAATATTGTTCAAGACTTCTTCATCTCCAATCTCGGTCGACTGTTCACGGCTTATTTTAGATCGAAAATAATCGCGGCATACATTGGCGGTTAACATTCCCAACCATTGCTTAAATTTACCTTGTTCTTGATAATTTTCCATATTGCGCCAGGTTTTTATATACACTTCCTGTTCAATATCTTCATTATACGAACCGGTTACCTTACGGATTACGGACCGAATAAAACCTCTGTTTTCTTGGATAATATCTTTCATTGGCTGACCATCAACAATCCATATTCATCAACAGGCAACCCCATGTCTTCAATTTGGGAAGTCTGACTGATATATTTTTCATAATCAATCCACTCGCCATCATCAACAAACGTTGATTTTTGCGGCATAAATGTACCAATCATAACCACGCCGACTAACATGCACAACACAGTTTTAATTCGATTGCGTTGTTTTTTTCGCGCTATATACAAAGGCTTGGCCTCTTGCAACAATTTTGAAATATCATCCATTTTAACCTCCTTACACTAGCTAAAACGAAAAAACCGGCGTCAGAGTTCATTTTTTCATAAAACATTTAAAAATTAAGGCTTTATTAGAAAAATTTCAATAAAAATATGATTATCTGTTGCGAGATTCAAAAAAATATTTTATATTTTTAACATATAAGGAGCAATAATGTCGCTTGAGCTAAGACCTAATGAATATGTCAAAATAGAAGTTCACTTTAGTTATAAAGTGTTCGTATTTCCCATGTTGCTTATGAGCATAGGCATTTTGATGTTATTGCTTGTGATGAGTGGCGCTGTTGACGGCTTGCATATCACGTGGTTGCACATGGCCTTAAAAATCTCGACAGTATTGGTTGTTGCCGGCATTGCTTTGTTTATTCCCTATATGTACAAACGCCTAGATAACCGCCTTAAAATATATGCCGTCACCAATCAAAGGGTGTACATTCGTCGCGGTATCATCAATATTAACGAAAAAGATATTCCTCTGGCCAAAATCAACGACGTTCAAATCAGCCAAACCCTTTCGCAACGTTTGTTTGGAGCCGCTGATGTGTTGATACAGGTTGGTAACGATGAAAGCAATATTTGTATTGAAGACGTTAATTATCCACGTCAATTTCGTGATACCATAATATCTTCAATTTACGAATTACAACGGGAAGAAGCCGAGCGTCAACGTGAATATGCTCAGCAGCAACAAAATTTTGGCTCTCCCAATAACTATCCACTATACAACGGGGGCGGATATCCGCAAAACGGCTATAATCAGGGAGGTTATAATAACCCCGACGATTATAATAACAATGGTGGTTTTAATCCCAATCGTTTTTAGATTTTTAATATCCATGCCACGGCATAGAAAAGGTCATCGGTTTTGACTTTTTCCTCAAAATCGCCATGTTCAATTATACGGTATTTTTTTACATCATAGTCATATATCAAAAAATTCTCTTCATCTTGCCCCAAAATAATGCAGGATGTTTCTTCATTTTTTAATATATCCATGTTGAATTCAACCAAGTCAGGGAAAAACATTGTTTTTGTATCAACACCAAATATAACATTGCCATCACAAGACAAACCGTTATATTTCTTGAGCAACATTGCAAAATCCCCAGGAACTTCATTCAATCCATTTTTACGCAACTTTATATTAGCAATGCCTATCTGTACGTCAGTTGCAGCATCATTTTTACCGATTTCTTCATTCTGGTCTATAATATCAATAAATTGTTCAAGGTTCATTGCCGTACCACTCCTTGTTGATATTCTGTTTGTTGTCTTACATTATTCCTTTCTATCTCGGGGTATAAATCTGGTCGACAACGATGTTCTAAATCAAATTTTCTTCTATCTTCATCAATTATAGCTTCAAAACCTATCATACAAACAACACCTGCCGCCGGTTCAACACGAGCAATAACCTGATTTTCATCACTTTGTACATACTTACCAAACTTAGTTCTCACCATCTGACCATTTTCAAAAGTCGTATCATGATTGTGCATTTCGCCATGCGATCCGGCCAAAAGTTTTTGTTTAATTTTTCCGATCCAGCTGTCTTTTTTTACAGATTGGCTCCGTTCAGCACTCTCACTAAGAACTTTACTCATCATACCGACAGTACCGCAGTCCATCATACACAAGTTCGGTAACTGGTTTATATCTTTCAATTGCAATCCCATTCTGGGCAACAGGAACAAATCTTTTTTTGCAATAATATGATGTAGATTGACCGCGGTTTGATCCTTCCATTCCGGATGTGAAGACAAATAACGTGTCATATCTGTATTTCCTCGTTTCATTTCTTCTATAAGAGCATCGACATAATCGCTTCTGGCGTGCGGTTGCTTCATCATCAAAGCTTTGAACTGATCACCGTATTTTTCAACAAATTCAATAGTTGCAGCACGTTTTGCACTTGTAGTTAAAATATTTCCGTTATCACTACGCTTTTCATTGCCGTTTTCATCCAATTGTGGAAACAGTCTTTTAAATGAAATATTCTTTTCTTTGCCTCCGGCATCAATAGAGCAATGATCAAACAAAAAACGTTTAAAATCTACAAGTTTCATTCCTGGCAATATTTCTGGAGGAATTCCGGCTTGTGCCATTTTTGATATTACTTTCTTTTCAATTGAGGCAAATTCGGGAAATTGTCGCATTACCGCCCACAGACTTTTTTGTAAAAATTCGGGATATTCCTCTTCTTTACGAGGGGTTTTAGCATATTTATACGGGTAGTTAACAACTTTCTGATATTCGAATGAAAATCCTTTCCATGGCCTGCTGATTTCCCCACAAAAAACAATGTCTGCAATCTCTTTCTTTTCGTCTTTTTTTCCTGCTTTATATAGAGCCAGTCGACAACTGTTTCGTTGCAATGCATGTGCGAGCTTATCTTCATCCTCTTTACTGAAAGAAGCGCGAAATTTTTGAAAAAGTCGATGAATTATCTTTGATGGTTTGCTTCTCTGAAGTTCATACCCTTCTTCAGCAAACAATGGATTGATTTCTTCATGTAAAATTTGTGATTGTTCATTTTCTTCAGTATATGCCGTATTTTGTTTGCTGATTTTTTCTTTAGTCTCGGCAATTTTCTTTGAAATATTTGATGATGATACACTTGGTTGTTGTTCTGATTGTTGAACATAAGGCTTAATTTCTTCTGCTGCCACAGGTTTCTTTGTGCCTGTTTCAGACACATTTGTTTGTTTATTGTGATAATGAGAATCATATCGCTTTCCCGTACCAGGGTCTTGACGCATTGCTTGTCGTTTAGGTGCATCTTTTTTTAATTTATTTAAGTCCATTGTTCCCATTTTTTCACGTCCTTAACCTTATTACTTATATTATAACCTGTTTTTGTCTAAAAGCAACAAAAATACGACTTTAAATTGTTTTTTTTGCACATATATTTAGCCTGAACAACATATATTTAAGGAGAAAAATATGGCAGAACAAAAGAATATGACACTTTCTGAAGCATTTAAAAGTGCTGAAATATGGAGCCTATGCATTGGAATTATTATGATAATTTTAGGGATTTACATTTGTGCCAACCCGGTTATGAGCCTGGTTGCTTTGGCATTATATATCGGGGCAGTATTTATAGTCTCGGGTATTGGTTATTCGGTTAGTTCACTTTCGCAAGAATCCGCATGGAAACTATTTGTCGGCCTGTTTAATATTCTCATCGGGCTGTTTTTGGTCGCAAATTTAGGGATTATTACCGCCAGCCTTCCGGCAGTATTTGCTATGTGGTGTTTAGCAATTGGTACCATACATATTATCCGAGCTTTTCGTTCCTACAAAAATTCTCTGTCTTGGTGCGGAAGTCTTACAATTGGATGTCTTGGTATATTATTTTCTTTTTTGATTATCATTCATCCTGCCATTGGAGCTTTCACAATTACCACGCTAATCGGACTTTATATAATTATGTACGGAGTTTTTTCAGTTATTGAATATTGGTATCTTTCTAAAATTTAATTTCTAATACCAAAAAACACCCCGATTGGGGTGTTTTTTTCATACAAAGATGGACTATATTTTATAAACGCTTTTGGTTGGTTTTTCATTAACATATAACATCTTTATTCCTATACCCAACAAAGCCACTACTGCAATAAAGAACAACCATGTGGGAACGCCAAGACCGCAGAGCCCCAAGAGCATTACCAACAGAGATGTAGCAATATATGCCAACGCACTCATACGCATAGCCGCCTGATAACTGAAGAATACTTTATAAATCTTTGCCCAACCAAGAGCAAACAAAGCATAGAAAGCAGTTAATATCAAATAAACGATAAATAGTACAAACAGGGCAAATACTCCCATTATTAAACCACCATATACTGACATTTTCTTAAACAAATCTGTATAGTCTTCTTTGGGCAAATCAACAGATCCGCGAAAATATTGCATAGTTGTTTTTTGCGGCTCAACAAAATAAACTGCTACTTTAGAAATATAAATACCGCTGGCCAGGTTTACGGTGTCAATCGCATCAACGGTTGTATCTAAAACAACAGGAAATTGCCCCAGATCTTCAGATTCAAATTTGACGGCTTTTATAACATTTTCAGGTTCAACAATCACGCCGTTTTCGACCTTTATCGGAAGCAACTGATCAGCCACATTTTGCAATGCTGGAGTAGCAACATAGCCCAAACTTCTACACATTACTCCAAATATTATAGCTCCGATCAAAGCATATAAAAACAACCAACTTGCACCAATTCCGCGTCCGAATTTAATATAATTTACAATTTTTCTCATTTGCATTTCTCCAACAACAAAACTGCACAAAATATATACTACATTTTAATGTTTGTAAATACGTTTTATAAATATTACTTTAACCAAAATCATACGCTTTTACATATAGACAAAGGTGTATTTTTATGGTATACCAGAACCGTTAACATTCATTAATTTATCTATTATTATTTCTGACGTTATGAAAAAATTTTTATTAATTGTGGCGTTATTGGCGCTATTGACCTCCTGCGGGAGCGTGCGGGAAGTAAGGTATGTTGATGGCTCAGCTGTTGTAGTATCACCACCATACTATATGGGTTATTACCACACTCCGCCACCACCACCGCCGTCTAGAATGTATGTGGCTCCACCACCGCCTCCTAACCGTCATGTGGCTCCGCCACCGCCGCCCTCTAGGCGACACACGACACCACCACCGCCTCCTAAACGCAGACACCGTCGCCGTTAAGCGGTTATTTTAAAAACAAAACGAGAGTTTCCCTCAACAGGAAGCTCTCGTTTTGTTTTAGAATTGCTTTAATCTTCATCATTAAGCGGATCGGTGTCACCCGGAGGCAACACATGATTGATACTGTCATCACCATCCCCCAGAGAATCTTGAGCTGAGTTCTCTCCACTCTTGTTGCAACAGAAAAATGCCGCTACAAGGAGAATGACAGCAGGCACAACATAAATGTACCATATCGCTACCGATACCCCCCACAGCACATGCACAAAGAAGTGCATGCATGCAGAGAACACACTTCCAAACAGGGCTGTAGCCGTCAATTTTTCGGCCAACGACTCTCCTTGTTGGCTAACGATAGCCATCCACAGATAGATGGAGCCAATGGCCAGGGACAGTGCCGAAATTAGGGCTACACTAGACCAAAACATGCTCCCCCAATAGCTGTGTGCCAGGACAGAGAATAGGGTAACAACTAATGCATAGGACCAGCGGATGGTCAACCAATTAATGCTAGCCTCATTCGCTCCCCTGTTTTTTGTTGAATCTGAATTTTTCATAAAAAAACGATAATTAGTTATTAATAATATAAATTTTGCTCCAATGTACCAACAAAAAAGTTACATGTCAATATATTTTGTCTATTTTTTAATCTGCAAATAATATAATGTCCTTTTCTATACAAAAAGAGGCATTCCATGGCTAGGAAACACCTCTTTTAACAGATGATATCTGCAGTGCTAAATAATTTCATCCAACAAACTTTTGTGTTTGAAAATGATGTAATAGCACCGCAAGTACACTACCATGAATGTAGCGTTCAAATACAACGCAGTTGTTTTAACATCCATGTCATTTCGAAAATAGAAAATCACCCCTAAGTATATCACTGCCCAGATCAAAATTTCCACAAAAGACTTTTTTAATCTGGGGTCATACAGTTTGGCCATCTCAACAGCAGATTCAAACATTATGATAAAAGCCAAACCTGACGTCACTCTGTTATACCCGATGATTCCTTCTTCAATATATACAAGATAGCCAGGTATAAAACATATGAGCATTGCAGCAACATACCCTGCTATCAACTTAATGATACTATAAAAACGTTCCATAATAACAGATTTTAATAATTATTATTGAACACTCATTATAGCACAAAATGCATTTTTGTCAATCCATACAATTTACCCAGAATCAAACAAGACCTTCCTCCGTAGCATTTTTTGCAACACTTTATGTGCCTCGTTTTTTAGCCATAACACTTTTTGACGAATCATGTCATACTTATCACTATCGATATAGCGTTTTTCAGGGACGATTGTGCTACCTTCGACCTCATTATCATCCGGTGGCGGATCTTCCTCATTTTCACCATTAACCGGAGGATCATCCAGACTTTCATCACCCAAATCATCAGTAAAATTATCTTCATCCGGATTATAAAAGTCCAGATCTTCATTTTCATCCAAATCAAGGTTGAACAATTTCAATTCTTCCTTCAAATCATTGCTCGGCGCCTCAAAGATTACCTCATCTTTCAAATAATCCGGAATATCCTGAAGATCTTCATCAATTTCTGAGGTATCGAGCCATATTTCTCCTTCCAAATATACGGAAGTATCGTCAATCAACACATCTTTCTTTTCAGCCAAAACATGTCCATCTTTACTTATTACTAGCTTATAAGTTCCATAAGGAACATCGTCTAAAATAAACATACCTGAGGTATCGGCAAAAGTTTTGCCCACTTCTTCGCCATCATCATTTACGGCGGCAATCATATAGCCGAACATAATTATTCCATAAGGATTAGACAACTGTCCTTCAACAGCACCTTTATGAACAAAGTTCATCTGCAAAGTTCGTATTGTTCCCGGTCTCAACACCAGCTTATACTCGTCTTTTACAGCTTGTAAAGACACATCTGGTAGGGTTTCGGCATCCACTCTTACGTTTGTTTTTTCATATACCTGCAAATCCGAGAGCAGGGCATGTCCTCCATCATCGGTATAAACCTCTTTTTCCAACCCGTTAGCATTAACGCCCACACCCTCGATAGGCTGATCAAATTCATCTTTTACGGTAACATACAAACTTCCGGTATCACCGAATTTTGAGTTTCCGGTATATAGAACTCCTGCCTTGGCCGGTTCTTTAGCAAAACTGATGTTATAAGTTAAATACGTGCTTATATTCAAATCTCGGTCAGTAGACATTGTCAGACTTAACCCACCAAAATCAAATACTTTACTAGCCGAAATTGATAGATAATCCATATTAGTCTGCAAATTATGCGTATACTCTCCCGAAACATAAGTTCGCCGTCCTGTACGCCAATCAGCTCGAAGTTTCAGTTCTTTAAACTCCATATCTGGTTTTACGTTATAAGTCAGCCAAGCTTCAGTAGTAAAAGCTCCCCACCACTTATACGCTCCAAACCTTAATTCATCGGTCATTCCACCATGTCTATGTGAGTTAAAATAGCTGTTTTCAACGTTAATATTAACGCCCATTCCAACTTGTTTTGACAAGCGTCCTAATATTTCATCAAAATGGTAGTTATTGCTTTCATAGCGTCCGTTTTTCCAACTCAAATAATACGGCACATAATATGGCAACATACCGCTCAATCGCGCTTCCCAACTATTTTTCACATAATCACCGCCGACCTCGGAAGCTGGTGAATGAATACCGTTATAATCATCTACGGCCGCATATAATGTACCGATATAAACATCGCCTTGAGCTTCAATATGGTGACCTGTCTTACTGGTATCAAGGTTTCTTTCCAAGTTATATTGCAACGACAATCCGTCGATAGCATATTGCAAACCGGTCATACCGAAGTTTTGTGTAATTGTTTTTTGTTGATTTGGTGTTTGCGTATACCCTCCCATCAACGTCAAATTATCGTGCAAACCATAATACCCGACCATATCGAGAATAGAGCGATCAGACTTTCGTTCGTAAGCCATCGGCTCATTTTTCTCAATAATATACCTATCTGGTTGGTAAGCGGAAAACGTATATCCGAACTCGCCGGTTTTTACCGGGCTTGTACCGGAATAATAGCGTTTTTCTTCAGTTCTGACCTCACCATACGGACCGTAAAATACCAACTTAAAGACATTCAATCCGTATGATACCGGAATATTCGGGAAGTTGTATTGCCCATCTTTTGCGTTTTGACGATAACCGAGTAGTTGCTCGTTCCAATACAGTTCAACTTGCCATCCGTCTTGCAAAGGACCTGTAATATCAATAGTTTTGTCTGCGGACATTACAAAGTTTTTGAAACTGCTGGCACTCACGCCACGCCCGCTTGCTGAGCTTGCAAAATACGAATTCCCCACGCCGGACAAATCACCGACTTCAATTTGTTTCAAATTAAGCGGATTTTTAGGTTCATTAATAAACTCTCGACTTGCATTCAGCCTAAATGTTGGCTTGCGAGCATTAAACGAATCACCGCTGATATAGGCATTAAAGTCCATGCCTGCCGTCAACCCTGCGATAGTCAGAGCATACGAGTCGGAATTATTGGTTTTTCCGCCCTTAAATCGCGACCAACCTTTACCAATGGCCAAATCGGCAACGGGAGTATCAAACCACCGTTCATCAAAGCTATATTCCTTAAAGCTTTCGATTTCTCGTTGATAAATTCCGCTTGACCGTCGTTTTTTGATGTTTTTAGCCATCGTTGTCGGAAATTCGAACGGGCTGTCCAATTTCAGCTGCATACTCAAGTTTTCGACGGTTGCATCAATATTAAACACTTTTTTCAAAAACTTATCCGACACAAAAAGTTCGTTTTCAAAATATTTGAAATCGTTATTTTGTAAGGCTTCGTTTTTGCCGTCTATATCAATGCTTTTGCGTGCTAAATCGACACTAACATCTTTGGGTGAGTTATTCCAATGGAGTTTGATTTTTTGCCCGTCTTTGGTATATTCCATTCCCACCCATACGGCCACCATAGACATTGGAATATAAAGATCGGAGTTGATTTGATATGCATAAGCATAGTCTGCTTCGGTATAATTTTGAATAACCGGTTCCAAAATCAGCGGTCCGCTGTCATCAAAAAAGTCATCAGCCGAAAATGCCGTTATGGGGACACTCCCCATAACAGTCAAGCAAAACGCAATCATCCACGGTCTAAAACCGTGGCATATGCTCGCTATTTTCGACTTCAGCCAAAACATCTAATACAATGCCAAATCCTCAAAACTGCAGATCCTTTGTCAAAACGACTTTTTTGGTTTTTGCATCTTCAACTTTCAGCACTGCTTTACTGGGCAAATCTTTATCAGTTCCCATTTTCATAGTCAGTTGATTGGTGGTCATATAAACTTTTACTTCGTTCAAACGCCCGATTACTTCGCCGTTTGCGTCTTCAATAACCAAATTGACGCGCGATGATTTGTTACCCAAACGTTTGAGCACAAACTCAACCTGTTTCGCACCTAGTTTTTTGTAGCTGACAACCTCGGTTTTGCTGACCAAATTGTCACCTTTTTCGATTGTTACCGGAATTGTAATTGCAAATAGCGGTGTCAAAGTCATTGAAATTGTTTTGTCATTGGTATTTTTCTTTCGATTAGGATCACCGAGCAAAACTTCTTGCACTTTCAGGTGTGAAACATATTCGCCGTCGGGCAGGTTAGCCAGACTCTTGCGTGCAATATTAACCGTTTGCATTTCTCTTGGTTTCAAGTGGAACTGTCGCGGCGACCATGTCAAATGGTTGCGTGCAAAAAACTTGTCATCGCTATTTACTTCTTCAAGCGATCCGTCTGGTTTTTGCACATAGTTTACCATGGTTACGCGATAAGTCTGCTCTTTGTCAGAGTTATTGATAACCCTAACGGTTTGCACCCTTTTGCGACTTGAATTTTCAAAATCGATTCTGTATGGAAAAATTGAGATATTGGCCAGAGCATTGAAAGCATAAGCTGTCATCAGCCCCAAAACCAATCCAAAGCATAGTAAATTCTTGATTTTCATTTTTAGATATCCTGATATGTTAATAAAACGTTAACAGGATACCATGAGCCTACGCGCGCGCGGGTATTTTATATATATTATACACAACTTTACGCGAGCGCGTTGTATTTGCGTTGAAAATTTAAACAGCTTCCGAGTCTGATAGAAGCTTTGGTTTAGACAAAAAAAAGAAGCAGATTGTCTCACGACAACCTGCTTCTTTTTTGTCCACCTAGGGTGGTGTGACGCTAGCCTCTCTTCACCATCATCACAAACATGCTGATTAGAAAAGTGAGTCCGGCTATACTGGTCGGGAGGGTTGTTATAGATGGAAGCTCTCTTACAGAAACCCCCATCCATCGCGCTATGGCACATATGCACATTGTGTATGCCACTACAAAAAATGCGCCAATGATACTGCCCTTGTAGTACCAACCGGGGCAGTGACCCCAGATGGTGATGCAGCCGACGATGCCGGATACACCACCGACTGCAAACAGCGTTGTCGATACCCATGCCGGAAATGCTACTGACTGTAGCATATACATCCAGCAGAGGAACACAAACATCACACACATAACAGCGGTCGGCCACATGTAGCGCGGCATTTCGTCAAAAAACTTCTTCATAATAAACAAATTTTTTAAAGGTTAATAAAAAAATGTCCATTATCAAAGTTTTGCGAACACGTCACAATCCAGAATAATAGACAACTTAATTAATTTAGAACTTCATTATATCACAATTTTTTCCCTATGTCATCAAAAAAACAAACCGTCATCCCTCGTTTTTATTAAAACAAAACCGTCATCGCTCCAATAAAAACAGTCATCCCTCGTTTTCGCTAGAAAACGTCCAGGGATCTTCAAATTTTTTCTTATAAACCTAACCAGTCATCCCTATTTTTTGCCTCTGGCAAAAAATTCCAGGGATCTTCAAATTTTTATTGCTATAACGAAAGTTTTATATCAAGATCATCTTATGAAAAACATGTATGTTTATATAATGGCAAATACCAATAATACCACTCTCTACGTAGGTGTTACAAATGACCTTGCTCGCAGAGTATGGGAACATAAAAATAATATTTTACATGGTTTCACGGAACAATATGAACTACATAAACTAGTGTATTATGAATGTTATGAAGATGAGATCACTGCAATAAACAGAGAAAAATATTTGAAAAAATGCTATCGTAAAACTAAAGAAAAATTGATAGCTGAGTTTAATCCTTTGTGGAATGATTTGTTTGACGATATATCAGAATAAAAACATTGAAGATGCCTTGACGATTTTGACGAGCAAAATCGAGGCATGACATTTTTTTATTAACCTAATCAGTCATCACTAAAACAACTGTCATCGCTTCAATAAAAACAGTCATCCCTCGTTTTCGCTAGAAAACGTCCAGGGATCTTCAAATTTTTTCTTATAAACCTAACCAGTCATCCCTATTTTTTGCCTCTGGCAAAAAATTCCAGGGATCTACAACTTTTTAAAACAATATTGAAGATGCCTTGACCTCGGACACTTGTCCTCGGAGGCATGACAAGTTGTTTAAAAACCATCATAAAAACCGTCATCGCTCCAAAAGCGTAAGTCTTTTGGTCAAGCGATCTTCAAATTTTTTCTT
>JAEEYV010000036.1 GCA_016288295.1 Alphaproteobacteria bacterium | reverse complement strand
CGTTGTCGGTGTTTTGCAGTTTGAAGTCATGGCCGACCGTATCAAAAACGAGTTCGGTCTGCCGGTGATGTTTGAACCCACACAATACTACACCGCTCGTTGGGTAAGCTGTGATGACAAAACTGTTTGGAAAAAGTTTTCTGACACCAACCAAATGAATCTTGCACTTGACAATAACGGACAAGATGTCTTTTTGGCGCGTAACGCATGGCATTTAAACAAAATCAAAGAAGATTTTCCTAAACTGGTATTGAGCAAAACCCGCGAACAAACTTTTTAGTTACCTGTTCCAAGGACGATAACCGATATAATCACGCACGGATTTAATTTTGTTACCGTAAATACTGACGCCTATTTCTTTACCAAAGTCAATATCAGACAAATCGGGTTCGGCAATATCTTCCTTATCGACATTGGAAGATGCAAATTTTTCCATCCAATTTTGCTTCATCCATTTATTACCGCCTTCAAACACCTGCAACTTGCCGCTACTGTTTTTAACCGCAACGGCTTTTCCACCATCTCCGGCAACAACATCAGGCACTTTAACAAAACACAAGCTTAAAAATCCACAGATTATGGCGATCCACCCCAAATGACGCCATCTACTATGCCACAAACACAGCCACAATCCGCCTGATATAATTATCAATAATCCCCATAATGGGAAAGAATACACTTCAGCCACAGCATGCGGTTGTGCTGATACCCAAGCTGTCAAATCATTTATCCACCCGATTCCCCAACCTGCAACTTTTAAGGGCAACCACGACACCCCTAAAGGTATTGTCAGCAAAACTAATAAGATTGCCGGCATAATTACAAAACCAATTATCGGACCGGCTATACAATTGGTAATGCTCGTATATAACGCCACACGATTAAAATGGTACATAACCAACGGAAGAGTTGCCAAACTTGCCACTAAATCGGCAACAATAATACCTGCAAAATAAGCCAATACACCACGCAAAATCTTTTCAACTGTACCAACATGCTCACCTGCTAAAAAGTGTTCCACTCTATTTCCGAAACGCTCATAAAAAGCCACCAACCCCACCACCGCAGCAAATGAAAGCTGAAAACTTATATTAACCAACATTTGTGGCGAAATTACCAATATAACCATTGCCGCAATCGCCAATACCCTCATGGATATTGCTTGTCTTTCGAACAACACCGCCAGCAATACCACAAAAGTCATAATATAAGCTCTTTGTGTCGGCACCGCCGCACCTGAAATACACAGATATACCGTACTTATCAATATTGCTAAAATCGCCGCAGATTTTTTAGAATTATAACGCAATGCCAACGCCGGTATAAAAGCCATCACTAATCTTACAAAAAAGAACATCAACCCGGCTAACATGCTCATATGTAGTCCTGATATTGATAAGAAATGTGCTAAACCGGAATCTCTATACTCTTCAATTTGCTTCTGCGTCATAAGCTCTCTGTTGCCGGTAATAATTGCGGCCGCCACCGACGCTTCTTCCGCGGGTAATTTTTCAGCAATCATATTGCTAACCTTACGTCGCCATTTATCAATTGCTCTCGTCCAAAAACTCAACGCTTTGGTACAATCTATTTCAAAAACTCCGCTGGCTACATATCCTCCACCATTGATACCATCAAAAAACAATCTTCTGTCCGGTTGATACCCTCCGACCAAATTAGCTTTCATCACCGGAGCAACCTCTGCCACCAACTCAACACATTTCCCAACTTCAAACACTTTGCTATTTGATAAAATTGTCAGCCTGTATTTACCTCTGATTTTATCACCGCTCAAATTTTCCATATTCCCCAAAACGATTCTAGGGCGTCCGCGATAATTAATATCTTTTGCCATAATCTGCCCACGCAAATAAAACTTTCCTTCCATTGCTTTGGGCATTTGTGTCTTAATATAAGTCGTCTTAAGTTGAATATCCGTAAAACCGGCCAATACAATTGCAATTACTGCCAATATTTTTAACAACGCCGGATAAAATCTCCACAAGTATGCAACCAAAAGCACTCCTTCTATCAAAGCAAGTGTAAACCACAACGATGGCTCAAACGGCAGTATAAAATAAATCCCAATTCCAACACCAAACAGCACCGGAATCCACGCAAACAACTGATTGCACTCTAAATTCAATATTTCTAATATCCGTTGCACATATTTTCTCCACTAACCTATTTAGTCTTATATCAAAATAAAATTAAGTACCAAATATTTAAAATTCTTCCCTGTGTAATTTTAATTGAAAATTTAACTGAGTGATTTTATATTAATAGCAAAGGAGAATAGATATGAAAATAGCGGTAATTCTATCCGGTTGTGGTATGATGGATGGTAGCGAAGTTCACGAATCCATTTGTACCTTACTTAATCTCGACAAACAGGGGATTGAATATCAATGCTTTGCTCCTAATTTGGAACAGGCTAAAGTAGCCAACCACTTTACGCATCAAGCAGATACAAACAATCCTCGCAATATGCTGGTTGAAGCCGCCCGCATCGCTCGCGGAAACATCAAAGACTTGCGTGATTTCAATACAATTGATTTTGATGCCGTCATTTTTCCGGGCGGAAGTGGAGCTGTAACCAACCTCATTCATTCAGGATCAGTCCTTCCTGATGTCTCAAAAATAATTACCGACTGTTTTGAAAGCAGAATGCCCATAGGTGCTATCTGTATAGCTCCCATGTTAATTGCTCAAGTCTTGGGCTCTAATGGTATTACCATAACTATTGGCAATGATCCCAAGGTCGCCTCAGCAATCGAACAAACCGGAGCCCGACATCAAGAATGCACTGCAGAAGACATTGTAATCGATCCCGAAAATCTAATCGTTACGACACCTGCTTATATGTTAGCCAAAAGTATAAAAGAAGTTGATACGGGTATCAGCAAACTTGTTCGGGCAATTGCCAAACTAGGACGCTAACATTGCTTTCAGCAACACTTGCAATTTACAAAGTTTACTTATTTCAGGCTTGGGAGAAATAATTTCCCAACCACGATTTGCCATGATATCAAAATATTTTTTATAAATATCCAACATCATTCTCAACGGACGACTTGTTGACTTATCCAGATAATTTATAATGTCATAAGCCTTTGCATAATTTTCGCTAGCGATTCTTGCCAACTCTTCACGAGCAACAGCCAAATTCTTATCAACCAAAACTGTTTTAGGATCAGTAGATGTAATATCGGCTTTGTTCAACAACTCAATTGGTATATACAAACGATTATTATTTGCATCTTCCTTAATATTACGCAAAATATCTGTTATTTGCAACGCCGTTCCCATTGACGTCGACAAATCATTAATCATTTTTTCATCAGTACATCCGAATATCCGCAAAGACAAGCTCCCTGTCATACCTCCTACACCACGACAATATCCGGTCAGCTGTTTCAGGGTTGGTGCTTGCAAAGGCTTATTCACATTTTTAGATATACTGGTGAGCATGCTCACAAATTCATTCTTAGGCAATTTAAAACGCAGACAGTTCTTATAAATACAGCGTCCAATATCAGTAGCCGGCACTTTCTTATCAAAAATATTATCCAACTCCTGCCGCCAACCATTCATAATGTCTTGCTTTTCTTTATCATCAATTGGACTTTCTACCACATCTTCAAGATGTTTTACCCACGCAATCAACGTATACAAAGCTTCACGCTTTGCTTTAGGCAACAAGCGCATACCGACAAAATTACCGGCTTTACTTCTTATAACTTTACGAACATCATTCATAGCACAGTCCACAAAAAACATTGACCGAAATCTACGCCATTTTTCAATCAAAATCAACATTTTTTTTCATAACCTCAAGCCACTGTTTCAAATCGAGCATTGCCCTTTTACAATAAGCTTCTTTACGCTCTGCCCCCTTAATTTTTCTAAACTTTCCATTTGCCGTAACTTCACCAACAATAGTCGGAAAAATACCAAAATTAATATTCATCGGTTGATAATCTTCAATATTTGTAGAATCTTGCAAATGGCCTAACATCGCACCAAAAGCTGTTGTTTCTGGAGGCAACATCGGTTGATATCCACATACCTCCTCAGCCGCAAAATATCCTGCTAATAGCCCCACAGCCGCACTTTCGACATATCCTTCACAACCGGTTATTTGCCCGGCAAAACTTATATATGGTCGACTTTTCAAGCGAAGATATTTATCCAGCAAAATCGGGCTTTTTATAAATGTATTTTTGTGAATACCGCCCAGCCTTGCAAACTCAGCATTTTCCAACCCCGGAATAGTTCTAAAAATCTCTTGTTGCGCCCCATGCTTCATTTTGGTCTGAAAACCAACCATATTGCGCAATGTATCTTCAAAATTATCTTGTCTTAATTGTACCACTGCGTAGGCATGTTGCCCGGTATGAGGATTGGTCAAACCTACAGGTTTCATCGGACCATACAACAATGTATCCCGTCCTCTTTCAGCCATAACTTCAATTGGTAAACATCCATCAAAATAATTTGGCTTTTCAAAATCGTGAAATTCTACTTTATCTGCATTTAAAAGCCTTTCAACAAAAGCATAATACTGTTCTTCGGTCAACGGACAATTGATATAATCGCGACTGTCGCCTTTATCATAGCGCGATTGATACCACGCAACATCCATATTGATGCTGTCTTTATAAACTACAGGTGCAATCGCATCATAAAAAGATAATGATTGATTTCCAATTTCTTTCATAATTGCATCAGCCAATTTTCTACTGGTTAACGGCCCTGTTGCAATAATAACTCTCCCCCAACTTTCATCAGGCAGTTTTTCCAACTCTTCTGTACAAAATTCAATATTCGGATTGGTCTTAAGTTTTTGAGTAACATATTTTGCAAACTCTTCCCTATCAACGGCCAAAGCTCCTCCTGCCGGCACCTTACAGCAATCAGCCGCCTCCATAATCAATGAGCCGGCCAGCCGCATTTCTTGGTGCATCAGCCCGACAGCATTATGTTCCATATCATCTGAACGAAGTGAATTTGAACATACCAGTTCGGCACAATTTTCATTTTTATGTGCTTCTGAGAACTTATATGGCTTCATATCATGAATAACCACTCTTATTTTTCTCTGCGCCAATTGCCATGCAGCCTCACTGCCTGCCAACCCTGCTCCTACTACATGTACTTTCATCTGTCCTTTATCCGCCTTCAAAAAGTTATTTTTTAATCTATAAACACTTACCCACCAAATGTAAATTATCATTTGTCATTTTATAAAAAAAAATATATCATTAGACCGAAATGACAAAGTGCTTAAAATTGATAATAATTTTTATTATTGCTCTAGCCTTAGATACCAGACTATCTTGGGCCGCTAATGACGTGGAAAACAGGCTTTTTGGCTCCTCAAGCTCTTCTAAAGGCAATCCTTTAATACCCAAGATCAGCAAAACATCACCTAAAAACAAACAAAACATAACACCAAACATTGAATCTACCCCCAAAAAGCCAAAAACTGAAACCAAACCGGCTAAAGCTTCCGATTCTAATTTACCCCAACCCCGGCCTTCCAAGACTTCAAAACCTAAAAAAGAGGAAGAATCACTTACTGAAAAAATTAAACAGGCTGAGGAAGACCTTGAAGATAAAGCGGTCGAAAAGACCAATTCTTGGATAAAAGACACATGGGTTGAGGATCTAAGCCACACTATTAGCGAACAATCTGCTAAAACCAAAGATGATTCTCAACTTGCCGTAGGTTCGGTTTCTTTAGAACAGCTTACCCATGAAAATCGCAATATTAACCCCGTAACCGGTAAGGAGCGCTCCAACGCCGCAGTATTTGACATTTCCGGCATTATGCTCCGCATGCCGCTAACACAAGCCCAAACCATACTTACCAATCGTGGCTTTAAGCTTATGTCGCAAAAATTTGAAATTCCCAATTTTATTAAATGGCGTTATGAAGAAAAATGTCGCAATTCTGGAATCATAGGTTATGAGCGTATAAACAACTGTGTAATAAAGGCGGCTAAAGACACCAATCATCATTTTGTTGAAAGTTGTAGATTTATCAAACTTGATAGCCGTGAGGAAATAAATATCTGGCTCACCAGTAATTTTACCAACAATAAAATATATCGCATCACCTACTCTACCGGCATCACCAATATCAATCGCGGTAGTGGGCAAAAAATAAAATATCTTCACGACATAAAGACCTATGAATTTTGGCGTCGTATTAACCAAAAATATGGTCCTCCTGATAACAAATCCGAGATTTCTTGGGGAATGGGAAGTGGCAAACCTTATCTTCGAGCAACAACCGGAAAGCTTTTGCTTGAAGATCCAATGTTGCAACAACTCGACTATGACCGCATGGTTCGTGAAGATGCAAAAATTATCAACTCTAACTTATACAATTTTTAACATGATAGACCTTACTGAAATAATTTGTACTCGCATAAGTCATGATTTAATTGGCAACATTGGTGCCTTTGCCAATGCTGTTGAACTAATGGAAGATGACGATAATGAGTTTTTAACGGAAATTAAATCAACACTCAAATTCAGTTCAACTGTTTTGACTTCTCGTCTAAAATTCTTCCGCATGGTTTTCGGACTAACAAATTCCAACTTGGACAGCGCCGAAACAGTCAACAAAACCTGTGTTGATTACATCAAAACTCTCAACCCGAATTATCCGATTGAGTTACACATTAAAGCACAAGACAATCAACACGACCTCAACCGCGTATTAATGCTGACCGTAATGACTGTTGCCGACCTAATCATAAAAGGAGGAACAATCGACATTGGCCTAAACCAACGACAAATTATTGCCAAAGTAACAAGCCAAGCACCTTTGGCCCAAGGAAAGATTGATGCCATAAACGGCATTTTACAAGACAAACTTCCTGATAATCTTTCGCAATATGCACCTGTCTTTTATTTACGTAACATGGGGGCTCGTATCAGTCTTAATACCGATAATGGACTGGTTATGAGTATTTCTTAAAATGACCGACAAAATTAAATATTGCATCTGGGATATAGGGCAAACTATTTATCCGTACACACTAGAACCTTTTAATGAATGGGCAAAACAACACACCACACGCCCTGAAAGATATACTGAATCTCATAATATTTTCAAATTTGACTACAAACCATATATGACTAGCAAAATTGATTTTCTAACGTTTTGCCACAGCATTTGTGATAATTATGACATACCATACAGAAACACCACCCAGCAGGAAATAAACAAAGCTTTGCACGCCGGTGTTGGTCCGGTATATCCCGATACCATTGCTGCCATGCAAAAAATGAAGGATAATAATATCCAAAACGGGATTCTTTCTAACGCTTTGCCCATACTTCATCAGACTGTAAAACTTAACGATTTGATACTTGATAAAAATATATTTACATCATATAACCTTAGATTGCTCAAACCCGACCCCAAAATATTTAATGCCATGCGCTCAAAATTGGGATGTAAATTTAATCAGATTATTTTTATTGATAACAAATCAGAAAACGTAAAAGCCGCAACAAAATTGGGAATGATAGGCGTTTTGTGTCGTCACGGACAAGCTCCTCTGGTTCTTGAACAAGCCTTAAATCCTTTGTTTATTAATTACATCCAGAACGGTAAAGATTTTTCTTGAATTATACGTTATCTTATGTAATCTGTCATAAAATGTTATATGGAAACTTGACTATGAACTTTACTAAAACCGAACTTAAAACAATATATAGCGCAATCAGGCAATTTTTATATTTTATTGCTACTTTTTTATTTGTTCTACTTGTTAACGTAATTGCTCAACACTACAAAACCACAACGTTTGAAGAACACGGTATCATTGAGAATATGCAAATTTCGTTTTTACTTTCTGCCGGTATTGTATTTTTTGTTAACACATTCCACGACAAGCAAATGCGAGCCATCAGCTACATTTTAGCTTCATTTTGCTTTTTTGCCACTTGCCGGGAGCTTGATAGTTTCTTTGACAAGCTCATTCCCATAATCAGTTGGAAATTCGGTTATTTTTTTCCACTCCTTGCAGGCATTTATGTTTTTTTAACCCTAAACAGCACCATAAAATCAGCTTTGCAATTTTTATCTTCCTCGTCATTTTTAATGATGTGTTGCGCTGTTATAATCATTTTGCCGATTGCTCAATGTATTGGACATCGTCCTCTGATTACTGCGACACTTGGAAACCATAATGTTGCCAATATCAAACAATTATTTGAAGAATGTTGTGAGCTTATTGGCTATTTTATAATTTTATTATCTTCAATAGAATATAACATCAATTTTCATAAAAAATAACTCTTGCCATATTTATTTTTTTAGATTAAAAGGATAGCCAGATTTGCGGTCCCATCGTCTAGTGGCCTAGGACATCGCCCTCTCACGGCGGTAACGCGAGTTCGAGTCTCGCTGGGATCACCATTAAAAAAAGCGACTTAATGTCGCTTTTTTTAATGGTGATGCGTAGCGGAGTTAATATTGTGAGCCGTGCAAACGAGCGAAACAATGCTTACGTAGCAAGTGACCGAAGCGCAGTTGGTGAGCGATATTATCGCGAGCCTTACGAAGCTAGACCACCATTTAAGCGACTTAATGTCGCTTTTTTTAATGGTAATGCGCAGCGAAGTTAGCATTGTGAGCCGTGCAAACGAGCGAAACAATGCTTACGCAGCAAGTGACCGAAGCGCAGTTGGTGAGCGATATTATCGCGAGCCTTACGAAGCTAGACCACCTTTTTTAATAAGATTCTGAATAAAACCTTAAATAACATAAATATCTATTTATAGCAAACCGTTACTAAAACATCTTCATTCGGATAACCATACAAATTTGAATCATGCTCCGGATCGGTCACTATATATTTAGTATCGCCGTAATTTACTTTTCCAAGTGCATGAGAAACATATCCACTTCCGTCTCTTGGTGCATAATATGGAATTGATCCCTTAAGAGCAAACATCCGTACATACCCACCGACCCCATCTTTTGCTTCTTCTCCAATCCAGAAATAAATATGGCTATCATTTTCCCAAAGTCCAAACTCATCCATAATATATTCATCGCGGTCACCATAGATAGTCGTATCTGATGTTCTTTTATGATATACATATTGAGCTAATTGTTGCAATTCATCTTTAGTCGGCAAATTACTTATATGCCCGCAAGCCAAAGCTGCGCCCGCAAGATGATCACCATCAACCGGACAGAATTTCAATCCAAGCATACTTTTATACTCTAAACATTTTTGCTGGCTCAAAGGAGAATATGTTGTTTTTATATACTGTCTGGCATACGCACTACCGACAAAACACATACAAAAGACAAAGGCAAATATACTTTTTTTCATTAAAAACCTCATACTTAAACATATAATCAACATAAACAAGAATATTTAAATTTGATTTAATTAAGAATTTACTTTTTATTACAATCGTATAATCTATTGTAGTATATAGATAAATCTGAATTGAATTGGAAGCAAACCATGAACGACTTTGAAAGACAAGCAGTACCACATGAAAAAACATTGAGTTGGATCCATATAGCTTTAGTATATACAGGCGTTGCCCTCACTATACCGGCATTTCTCCTAATCGCAAGTGTTGCCCTATCTTTAGGATATTGTAATGGCATTTTGGCTGTTATTTTATCTTCTGTTATTCTATCCATTTTTGGAATGATGACCGGTGTCGTCGGCTCTAAAACCAATTTATCATCATACATGATTATAACTGAAGTCTTTGGATATCATGCCGCCAAGATAATTAATACCTTATTTGCAATCACCCTGGTAGGTTGGTTCGGTGTAACAGCCTCATTCTTTGCTCAAGCAGCAAATAACATCGTATCATTAGGATACCAAAACTGGCTGATTATCGGAACCATACTTATGACCTTAACTGCAATATACGGCTTCAAAGGATTGCACGCATTTAGCTTATTTGTTGTTCCGTTTTTATTAATATTTTTATACGGATTAGCAATTATATCGCTGAAAGAAATTACTTTTTCTGACATTTTATCCATTCCCGGCAATCACGAAATTTCCTTTGGATCAGCTGTATCCATGCTTGTTGGCGGAATGATGGTTGGTGTAGCAATTTTTCCAGATTTGACAAGATATACCAAATCTATCAAAGATGGAACTATTGCCGGAATTACCTCTTTCATGGCAATTGTCTTGTTTGCCTTACCGATAATGATACCGGTACTATATTATCAACAACCAAATATTGTTGAGTTGATTCAAAAGTCCGGTTATCCATTTTTAGCACTACTACTAATAATTTTGGCTTCATGGAGCTCAAACGACAATAATTTATACTCCGGAGCACTAAGTTTAGCCATTGTATTCAAACACATTTCTAAAGCTGTTCTCGTTATCTCTCTTGCCATATGCGGATATATCTGCAGTGCAATAAACATCACCGACTATTTTATAGCATTTTTAATGTTTTTAAGCGTGATTATCCCACCGATTGCTTCAATATACTCCGTTGATTTCCTAATTAAAAACAAACACAAAAACAACTGTTCCATCAACAAAAAAGCTTTAATAGCTTGGTTCATAGGAACATTGATTGCACTCTTTACCGCCCCCAAAAATGTTTATGGACTGGAGCTCTTTGCGCTGACTACCATACCGGCCCTGGACGGTTATCTTATTTCCGGTTTTATTTATTATCTGTTACACTTAAAAAGACATAAAGGATAATTTTCATGAACTTGAAGCTAGTTAAACCTGATAAAAAATATTTACCCAGCATTTATGAAGCAATTGCAGAATATAAATCCGCACCTTCTAAATACGAAATCAGTGCCGTCGAAAAAATGATTGCCGCAGAAAAAGACAACTTTGCCGATTATTTTGATACTATTCAAAAAAATTCTTTAGGAATAGGTCTAAACCCAGGATATGTCCCCAACACGGTTTATTGGCTTGTAAACAATAACCAATATATCGGTACTTTTGATCTGCGCCATTATTTAACACCTACTCTTGAGCAAATCGGCGGACATATTGCTTACCAAATTCGTCCATCCGCACAACGTAAAGGCTTTGCATACAATGGACTAAAACTATGTTTAGAAAAAGCTCATGATATGAACATTGAGCAAGTTTTAGTTACATGCGATGCAGAAAACATCGCTTCTTACGGAGTAATGCATAAGGTAATGTTAGAAATGAGCGGATATGAAGCAGAACCAATAAAAAAACACGACCTGATTGAAAAACGCGTATGGATAAAAACTCACCGCCCATCAGATAAAGACGGATAGAATATCTATCTCACAATTCTTTCTGATAAAACTTTGTCGGCTCTCCCCAGTTATAAATGCCCAAACCAATTTCCTTAAAATCAAATTTTTCATAATATTGAATATGTTGGGTTGCTAAAAACAAATTATTATATCCCATATTTTTCACACGTCGACAGGCATTTCCTAGCAATATAGAACCATAATTATGACCACGATATTTTTTTCTTACAAACAACGTACCCAACCATGGAGTATACCCATGATCATCTTTCACCAACTCATGCGAAACTAAAGAATAATGACCTATAACTTCGCCATCATTTAAGGCTACAACAATTTGAGGGAATCCTCTTTGCGACCAGACATCAATGACATCTGTCAACCATTGAAAAGCATCACCCCACTCTGTTTTCAGAATATTTAACAGATCATTGGTTTCCTTTGACTTTTTGGTGATTACCTTAAACTGCATAAAATCTCTTTAACCCTTGCTGACAACTTCATCCCATGTCGACAACCCTATCTTGGCCCAATCGACCGGAATTTTATCAACAATCTTCAGATTAACATAATAGCTGTCTTTTATGTTATCCAAAAGTGTCTCAACCACAATCACTTCCGAAGAATGGCGCAATTTTTCACGCACTTCCGGATGAATATAGTCTAAAATTATTTTTTGCTCATTGTTACGTACAAAAATAGCATGATCTTTGCCGTCATAAATTATCTGTGGTGATGCCGGAACATCAGACTTTGCGCTTATAAAAATATAAAGCTCTCCGTCATCACCTTCAGCAACAACAAATTTCTTTTCAGTCGTATACTCGCTCATAAAACAGCCTCATTAATATTGTTTACTTGGCTTGCTAACAACATTCGGCAACTGCTTCCTATTTGTACTTTTAGGACTATATTGCTTTGCAACGATCAACAAACTAGCCAAATCCTTATCATCATTACCTTTAGCCTGACTTCCACACGGGTAAATTTTCATTTAAACATCTCCATAATTATCGTTTTATTAGTACAAAGTTATATCGTCATTTTTTATCTGTCAATCACCAGTTTACAAGCTGTTCAAGAAATGCCTCCACAAAATCGGCTCGCCGATTCTGATAGTCTAAATAGTACGCATGTTCCCAAACATCGACTGTTAACAACGGCTTCAGCCCATGTGCAATCGGATTGTCAGCATTAGCCGTTTTCATAACCTCAAGTTTTCCAGCATTATCAACCAACCAAGCCCATCCACTACCAAATTGTCCGACCGCTGCAAGCTTAAAGGCTTCCTTAAACTTTGCAACCGAGCCAAAATCTTTTTCCAAACGTTGTTTTAACTCAGTTTTTGGCTCTCCTCCACCGTTTTTGCACATTGATTTCCAGAAAAACGCATGGTTCCAAGCTTGTGCTGCATTATTAAATATGGCCGTATACTCAGGCTTTCCGGCAGTTTTCCTAATAATTTCCTCAAGTGGCATCTTTTCAAATTCAGTTTCTGCCACCAATTTATTTAAGTTATCGACATAGGTTTTATAGTGCTTTCCATAATGATAATCAAATGTTTGCTCCGACATATAAGGCTCCAAATCTTTCTTATCATATGGCAAATTTATCATCGTAAAAGCCATCTTTTCCTCCGTTTTCCTCAATATTTCATACATTATAAAAAAAAGTTGTTAATAATTGTTAACATCCGCTAAAAAAAGTTAACAATTATAAAAATCATTTGTATGATGATGACATAAATATATTTGTTGAGGAGGATTTTACAATGCGTGTTTTATTGGTCGAGGACGATTACGCCGTATCTCAAAGCATTGAAACCATGCTCAAAAAAGAGGGCATGATTATTGATACCACTGATTTGGGCGAGGACGGGCTCGAAATCGGAAAATTATACGACTATGACATTATTATTCTCGATTTGATGTTACCTGATATCAACGGCTACGAAGTACTAAAACGCTTGCGTTCGGCCAAAATCGAGACTCCGGTGCTCATTCTTTCAGGTCTTACCGGTCCTGATAAAAAAGTTAAGGGCTTAGGTTTTGGAGCTGATGACTATTTAACCAAGCCCTTTGATCGCGCTGAATTGTTAGCTCGTATTCAAGCCGTTGTTCGCCGTTCTAAAGGACACTCCAACTCAATTATCCGTACTGGCGATGTTGAAGTCAATCTTGATACACAGACTGTCAGCATCAAAGGCGAAAATATGCACCTAACCGGCAAAGAATACGGGATTATGGAATTACTATCACTCCGTAAGGGATCAACTCTCAATAAAGATCAATTCTTAAACCACCTCTATGGCGGTATTGATGAACCAGAGCTCAAAATCATAGATGTATTTATCTGTAAGCTCCGTAAAAAGCTCGAAAAAGCTTCCGGCGGCAAGAATTATATTGAAACCGTCTGGGGCAGAGGTTATGTCCTAAGAGATCCTGACGAAAACAAATAAACGCAAAAAGGCAACCGATTGGTTGCCTTTTTTTTCATGTAATGCAAATCATGCATGCCCTGTTCGGTTACAAATTCTATTTACATCAAACCCCATCTCATCAATTGCCCTTTGCCATTTATCATCATCAGGCGTTTTAAACAACAATTCCGGTGTCGCTTCAGCCACCAACCAATAATTGTTTATAATTTCATTTTCTAATTGTTTGGGACTCCAACTGCTATATCCCAGGGCAATTAAATTAAATATTGGACCATTACCAAACGCAATATCGTTTAACACCGCTATTGATGACGAAACAGCAAATTTATTGTCCACAACGATTGTTCCCTCTTTTTTATAATCCAGACTATGCAGAACAAATCCCCTAATTTGCTCCAACGGACCACCTTTATGTAGAATAATCGGAGCAACCGGAGCAATATTACCAATATTAAACTGGCTAACCAAATCCGAAAAATAAAATTCTCTGATTTGCTGATTCACAACAAACCCCATTGCCCCATCTCGACTATGGGCGCACAAATAAATAACAGACTTTTCAAACCTCTCGTCGTCAATCCCCGGCACTGCAACCAGGCATTTACCAACCAAATAATCTCTATCCATTTTACTTGCACTATACCATTTATTAAACTCTAGCTTATATAATATCATAAATTTTGATGTTTTTAAACTATTTATGAAAGAAGATGATCAAAAAAATCGCAATTTTTATTTTATTTTTCTTCTGTCATATCGGATTGTCATACGCAACCGAAGCTCAAGATGTTATACAAAAAATTGCAATAACCAACCCTAATGCCAATTTTGGCGATACATTAAATCAAGTTATTGAAACTGCAAAATATTTTGATGAAAAATATCCCGAAGATAAAATAAATGAGGATATGACTGAAGATATAAAAACGTTTTTTCCCAACATGTCGCCCCAACAAGTTATAAATTTCCAATATAACATTCGTGATTTATTAAGCATATATCGTCATACCAAAAAAGCTTATGAAAAATACAAGGAAGAACTTTTAACCCCGAAGGAACCACCGCTTATTGTCGATGACGACGAATACTTTGAATATAACACCCAACCCGATTATGTTTCCAATGATGACATTGTTGTCATTTCTGATATTAAAACTGTTGTTCCTTACAGCGGCAACATGCGTGATATTGAATCATATAACGCCAAAATTATACGTGATGCCAATTCTGCCAATCGCAAAGGGGATTTTGACGAACTCAAATATATTGCTGCTCGTGTAAAATTTAAGGAAATTTTGTTCTATGACATTTTATACCCCAGCCCACTCACCGGCAAAAAAGGTATTGGTCCCTGGTTCAGAAAAAATAAAATATCTTCCCGGCTGATAACTTCTCAAACTGGCATTAAAGACTCTCCAAAGGTTCAAGGTATAATTGACATTAAAATTCCTACAGATACGTTAATCATCGCCAACGATGGGCTTTATCACAAACCCCAAATTTCATTTACCAATTCACAAAACCTCAAAAATTGGAATTTATCTCTTCCAATCCCGATAAGATTAAGCGATGAGCAACACAATGACTGGAGTGTTTATGTCCGTGAATTACCGATCCCCGTAACATTTGAAGCAGAAGACTCCGAAAAACCACTCGACTTAAATGCGGATATTACACTCGATGTTTGCGATGCTGATTTGCATTGTCAAACCGAAAATATTACTTCCCATCTAACACTTCAACCGGAATATTCACGCCACAGCTCTGTTGATACATTTATAACCCAACGGCATTTATCTCTCCCGACGGAACATAATCGCTATTTACAAATTGAAAGCATCAAAATTCGTAATCTACCTAATGTTGGAGATTTTGTAGAAGTACGTTTGATTGCTAAAAAAGACATTTCATCATTTACAATATTTATTGACTCTCCAGACAATATTGCTTTTGAAGCACCACGCACTTACATTGATAATAGACGGATTATTAGTAGATTTTTGCCCCTCACTGCAGATACTGACTTACAAAACAAAATCGTTGAAATTACGGCCACACTCAACAACAAATATTCGATTCGCAATTCATCATTATTGCAGATGGATAACACCATCAAAGACGATAATCAACCGCTCCTAACTCTAAAATTTATATTACTTGCTTTAATCAGTGGCATATTCTTAAATCTCACACCATTTGTTTTTCCGTTTTTTTCCTTAAAAATACTTTCTCTGACCAAATTTGGTGCTCGCAACCAACAAAATTTGAAAGACAATGCCAAATATACCCTTAACGGAATTTTTATCACCACATTTTTGTTAGCTGGAATCATAATATTTTCAATTAGTTCCGGACATGCTTGGGGATGGGGAGTACAGTTTCAAAGCATGACTATACTTATAACCGCAATCTTCATTCTACTTTTACTTTTATTTTCTATCAACAATGGCATAGTCTTCAATTTTTCCGACCGTTTTCAAAAGTTAATCAACACCACTTCGTTTAAGAGATTAAAATACTTTCTGAGTGGCGTTTTAATTGTTTTAATGTCAAGCATAAGCACATCTCCATATTTTGGAAGCGCTATCGGCTACGCACTTACCGGTACGGCTAGTGATATTTTTTTAACCTTATCTGCTGTTGCATTGGGCTTATCATTACCATACATGCTTTTATACCTGTTACCTATACTTATTTTCTTCATTCCCACTCCCGACGATTGGATGAAATCACTCAAAAAATATACTAACCTAATGCTCGTCATTGCCATTATATGGCTATTAGTCACGATAAAAGTCCAAACCGCCACTTGGCCAATAGTCAGACTTACCATTTATCTGCTTTTTATAAGCTTCCTGTTGACTACTCATTCCATAAGTCAAAAAACTGTTTATGACGACCTTACACCATCTGACCGCATAATGGCACGACGCCTATTTGCAACAATTTGCCTGGGGCTAGTTTTCGTACTATACATCGTTTCAATTTTTGATATTTCTCGCGCTTTCAATCATCGAGTAAATCTTCTTCCGTCTTCAGATATTAATATTGATGAAATAAACCAGCTCCTTCAAAAAGGTCAATCCACACTCATAAACGTCAATGCTGCTTGGTGTTTCAAGTGCAAATACAACAATACGTTGTTCCATTCACAATCGTTTGAAGAATATCTGAAACAATATAATACCACACTGGTATCGGTTAACTCCGCCCATAATTATCAAAAAACACTAAATTTTATGAAAAAATATCACCGCAGTAACTTGCCGTTTAACATCTTATTTACACCACTTGCTCCTGACGGTGTTATATTACCGGACATCTCAGATGAATACAAAGTAAAAAATCTTATTTCTAATTTTGCTTTTAATCAACCAGAGTCTTAATTGCCTCTCGAGCCAGCGTATCGACACGTTCGTTTTCCGGATGTCCGTTGTGTCCTTTTACCCACACCCAACGAATTTCATGCTCTCCGAGCAGCCCATCAAGTTCCTGCCACAGATCAACATTCTTAACTGCAGTCTTTTTGTTTGCGGTCTTCCAACCGTTTTTTTTCCAGTTCGGCAACCACTCATTAACCCCATCCATCACATACTTGCTATCGGTATAAAGTGTAATATTACACGGACATTTCAATGCCTTCAGGGCGTTGATAACCGCTGTCATTTCCATACGGTTATTGGTCGTTTCTTTTTCGGCCCCTGACAATTCTTTTTCAACATCACGGCATCGCAAAAGAGCGCCCCACCCCCCGTTTCCGGGGTTTCCTGAACAAGCTCCGTCCGTAAATATTTCCACTCTCTGCATCTTACAAGTCTCCGACCACAAATTCACCGAAGAACTCATTCAGCAACACTTGAGTATCGACCTCAACATCTTCACGCATTGCTTTGGCCACAAACGAACGCAGACGATTTTTCGGAGCATAAATTCTAAAATTCTTTGGTGCCGTACCATCGGCTCCGACCACACCGTCCATCAAAAAATCTTCCTCTACATACGGGCTCAAAATTATTTCCACTGTCGCAAACTTAACCGAACTTCTGGGTGGCACTCTCAACTCCGGACGGGTAATAATGTTCAGCTGCCCTTCAACTCCGGCAATTGTATCCATCTGATTATAATTCAAAAATCTTACTTTGTTATAAT
>JAEEYV010000035.1 GCA_016288295.1 Alphaproteobacteria bacterium | reverse complement strand
GAAGCTATAAATCTTATCGGTGGATTTGAAAGTTTAACCCCTGAAGATGTAATACAAATCATCAATAATAAAAACGCAAGCTCTACCTTAAAATTACAACTCGGATCTGATCTTCAAGGCGATGTTTTATTAAAAACAATTGAAGGTTCAACAACTGATGAAACCATTACCTCCACAACCGCATGGAACAAAATATATCAAAGAACGATTATTTCTGATACGGAAATTTATGGGCAAATAGCCTTAAAAACCAAAGTCACGGAGGATGATTCTATCGGTATTACAACTTATACCTCCGGTGGAGAAGAAAGCACCGAGAGTATGGGTGATACCCTAAAGTTAGTCAACCAAGACACAACCAATGCAACAAAAGACTTTACCGCAACAACCGATGGCGATAGTTATACAGTAACGGAAGACTTGGGCGCAACCAAAGGTACTGTTAATATCAATGGCATATCCGGCGACGATACCGAAACTATCAATCTCAATGGAAATGGTGGTTTCCAAGTTGGTGAAGGTGCTACCGCTCTTAACTTTAACAACGTAACCGTCGGTGGAGCCGCAACTATAGCTACCATTACCAACGGCAATGCGACCGTAGGCATTAATAACGGTATCATCAACGGCAGCATTATCGGAGATACCGTATTCAATATGACTACCTCCGGAACCAGCGAGTTAAACGGCTCGGTTACAAATGCTAACATCACCAATACCGGTAATCTTACTACAACTGCAGAGAATATTGCCAATTCAAGCATAACCAACAGCAGTAATTTGTACTTATCCGGAGCATTGGCTCAAAGCATCGCCGGAACCGGTACAACTTATGTCAACAGCACATTGTCACTAAATAACGGAGCTGAAATCGCCGGAACATTGAATGTAAACAACGGAACTATCACTGTTTCAAACGGAAATATTACCACTCATACCATTGGTGCCATGACAGGTAACGGCAATCTTAATATTGATCTGAATTTAGCCGCCGGCACAGTAGACAGCTTTAATTTGACCAATACTTCAAGTGGTACTTTAACACTAAGCAGTGTAAATTTCTTGGGAACAATGCCAACACAATTGGATAACGATTTCAGCGTTCAAGTATTAAATACAACGGGATCAAGTACCATTCAATTAGCTTTAAGTGCTGAGGTTGCTGAAGCTTTTGATACCACGGAGTATATTATCGGAACAACCGGAGAAGTTATCACCAAAGATAATATTCAAGCAAATACCGCTTGGAATAAAATATACCAGGAACACATTACAACAGCAAGCACAGATTATGGTAAATTAGCACTCAGTGATGATAAACAATCAATAGAAGTTGTTTTCACACGATCAGACGGTGGTACAAGCTTTGACGCTTCCCTTGGTGATACTTTGATGTTAGTCAACCAAGACACAACCAATGCAACAAAAGACTTTACAGCAACAACCGATGGCGACAGTTATACAGTAACGGAAGACTTGGGCGCAACCAAAGGTACTGTTAATATCAATGGCGTGTCAGGCGGCGATGCCGAAACTATCAATCTCGATGGACACAGCGGTTTCCAAGTTGGTGAAGACGCTACTGCTCTTAACTTTAACAATGTAACCGTCGGCGGAGCCTCAACTATTGCCACCATTACCAACGGCAATGCGACTGTAGGCATTAATAACAGTATCATCAACGGTAGCATCATCGGAGATACCATATTCAATATGACCACCTCCGGAACAAGTGAATTAAACGGTACCTTTACAAATGCTAACATCACCAATACCGGTAATCTTACTACAAACAATTCCACAATAGATAGCTCTGTTGTAAATAGTGGAACAATAAATCTAGTAAACAGCATTATTAATGGTGATATTACAAACAATGGTACCCTGAATTTGAATGGAACAGCTATTGAAAACGCTATTTCAAGTACAAATAACGCCGGTATAATTAACGTAAACAGCGATTGGACAATTGCAAACACAGTCAGCGGTAATACAATTAATATCAATAATTCAACATTGAAAGTTGGCTCAAATTATTTGGATAACACTGATACCATAAACGCTAATAATTCTACCATAGACATTGGTGCAAATACAGTCAATCTGAAGTCTATGCAACTTGATAGTTCTTCTACATTGTCATTAAAAATCAATGGTCTTGAAGATGGTCAGCATGGTCTGCTAAATATTTCCGACAACATAACTATTAATGATGGAGCAAAACTAACAGCTACTTTGGCTCAAGGCATTAAGGCTGGTGAAGTAACATTAATAAAAGCTGATAGCCACACCGGTGATTTTGCTGATGATGACGTAACCCATACTGAAGAAGATATAGATATCGCCGAAAACAACATGTACAAATTTATCAAGACCGACAAGTTTGGTGTCTTCTCTATTCTTAAAAAATCAACGGCAGAAGATATTGTTAAGGAACAAGGCGCCCGAGCTTGGGTAGCCGATGCCGCCCGAGCATGGGTTGATGAACAGCCTTTTGATCAAGGGTCAAGTAGTGCGATTGTCGCGGATAAACTTGCCGGTTTAGCTCAACACGATGCTGCAGGACTTATCCGTAACTTGAAAGCTCTTGCTCCGACAGAAACCGCCGTCGTTCAAAATACCGTAAGCGAAAAAAATTCCATATTATTCAGAGCTGTAGATTCATATCTTCGCAGAGCAAAAGAATTTTCTGGAATATCAACTGATGTCGAAACCACAGGTATTAATGCTTGGGCAAAACCTTATACAAATAATTCAAAAATATATAACCGTAACGGAATTGACGGTTCAAACTCTGATAGCCACGGCATTATCTTTGGTCTTGAAAAAGAATTGGGTAGCATTTACAAGCTTGGTGCAGGTGTGCAAATTGACAGAACGGATATTGATGCAATGTCCCGAGATATAGATGTAAATTCTGTCACCGGCTTCATTTATGGAGAATATAAACCCAACAGATACTTCATCAACGGAATTATTTCTTACGAACAATCAAATTATAAAGAGAAGAAATATGCCCTTGATGATATTTATAACGCCAGATATGACGTATGGGTCGCATCTATAGCAAGTATGGTCGGCTATCAATTTGAATATCTTACACCGGAAGCAGGTTTTCGTTATTATCATATCAAACGTGATCGATATACCGATACTGCTGGTCAAAAGGTATCTGCAGCTGACACCGATATTTTGCGCGGCATCATCAGTTTAAGATTTGCCAGAGAAATATATAATATTAAATCCGAAGCATACTTTGGCTTAACCTATGACTTCATGACCGACAAAAACAATACTCACGTAAATCTTGCTAATGGTAGCAGTTATACCGTTTCCGGCAGTAAATTACCCCGTTTAGGATACGAAACGATTTTAAGCTTAGAAAAATCATTAACTGAAAATACTTCTGCAGGATTAACATATATGGGAGCTTATCGTTCCGGATACCAGGAACACACCGGAATGTTAAACTTTAGATACGAATTCGAATAAAATAAAAAGCGGAAGTTTGTACTTCCGCTTTCTATTTCTTTGGTTGCGGGGGAAGGATTGCGCCTTTTCAAGGCTTTTTCTCAACGGTATCTAAATTCGCCACGGTTGCTATCGCTGCCCTTGCTCATTTAAGATATTCCGTTGCTCTTGCAGACAAAAACCTGACTTTAAGTCAGCTTTTTGCTTAGCTAGCCTCTCGGTTCAAATCCTTCTTTTCATAACTTGATAAAACAAAAAAACCTTCCATAAAGGAAGGTTTTCTATTTTATTGGTTGCGGGGGGAGGATTTGAACCTCCGACCTTCAGGTTATGAGCCTGACGAGCTACCGGGCTGCTCCACCCCGCGATAAACATGTTGCGTGTATACGCCTTTTATCAACATGTGTCAAGTCAAAAAAACACATCTCTCAAAAAAACAGCGTTATCACCACCGCAAAAACAAAAACTGCAACTATAATCCAATGCCAAAGCTTCATATTTGTCCTCAATTAAATAATATTAACGCCATAGTCACCAACAGCACTATCAAAGTTGCCATGACCATATGCCTGTGTTCAAAGAAAAACATCCCATCCTCCGCTGTCTGATATAACTAACGGAAACAAAATTTCAACACTATAAAATTCTAAAGAACAAAAATTAAATTAATCAACCACAACACAATAGCGGCATAAACTCCGGCAAAAACATCATCAAGCATTACGCCCCAGGCATTCAAAACCTTGCTGTCTGCCCATTTTGCCGGTTGCGGTTTGGTTATATCAAACAACCTGAACAAGCCGAAACCGATCAAATATATCAAAATTGCCCCCAAATCAGTCCGCCCGATCAAATGATTTGCAACCAAAACAAAACTTAGCAACTGTCCGGCCATTTCATCAATAACCACAATCGAGGGATCGTGCTTTGTGTACTTCAACACCTCTTTGGTTGCCGCTGTTCCAACAAAAAACACTATCACCGCACCCGAAACAATACCAAACACGCCATAATAAAAAGCCAAAAACCAAGCCAGAGGAATTGTTACTAAAGATCCTGCTGTTCCCGATGCAAAAGGACAATACCCTACTCCACTAATTGTTGTCAGCCAATACGCCAATTTTTTCCGCATAATTTTCCTCCGCTTGTTTAACAAACACAGCGTAAATTAAAAAAAACGCCGTTGCAATAAAAAAAAGGTTGTCATCTATTTTTTTTGTGCTAAACATAATTGCACTATCGAAGTGTAGTTCAGCCTGGTAGAACGCTGCGTTCGGGACGCAGAGGTCGCTGGTTCGAGTCCAGTCACTTCGACCAATATTAAAAAATAAAAACGGATACCTTAAAGTGTCCGCTTTTTTTATACTCTCTTAAAGCCCAATTCTAGCCACTATTCCCGCATTTGGAATTTTGCACGCCGTGTCTGTCAATTTGATTGTTACCCTTTAAAAAGTATACCTATACCCTAAAAGTATACCGAACCGTATCTGCCAAACAAAAAGTGCCGCTTCGTTCTTAACTCATTGATTTGAAATGCTTTACATACAGTTTTATTGCTGTTGAAGTTC
>JAEEYV010000034.1 GCA_016288295.1 Alphaproteobacteria bacterium | reverse complement strand
CAATTGTAGAATCAAATTTATTAATTTCAACACTTATGGTGTAGGTAAAATTTTCCATTGAATAATTTTTCGGCTTTACCAAAGCATTGGGCAGATACAGAGAAATATCATCCGCCAAAACTCTGGTGATTGAGGAGCTTAATGGCTCTGCCCATCGATCAAACTCCGAAACCGTAAGTTCGCTGGTATCTTTATCAACCAAAACTATTTGCGGGCGATCAACATAACGGGGAACAGAAACTTCTTCTACCCCAACACTCGTTTTGCGCTGAGATACAGCCATATCTGCGCTTGCTGACTGCAAACGATAAAAGCGTGATTGTTGCGTAAAAGCACACGCACTAAGCATAAAAAGCATTAAAATAAGGTATTTTTTCATTTAATATCCTCCTTTACCGCGCAACAAAGATTCTGGATGGCGTTCAAGATAATCTGTAAAATTGCCTAACGATTTGGCAGCATTAGAAATGTTCTGCATAGCCTTATTGAAGTTGTTTAATGTCTCAGGAACAGTTCGAGTACGTGTAGGTATGACCTCAAAGTCATTAATAAGTTTATTAAAATCAGGCAAAAGCGTGTTATTGAGCTTGTCCATAAATGAACTGAACTGGCGAATGGTTTCTCGCAACGGAAGTTCCTGTATACCTTGAGAAATCTCGGCAAATTGAGATAGAACTGTTGGAATTTCAGGAACTCTGCCACCGCGAGGATGACGATAAACCGGTTTTTCATCAGAAGGTACAAACTCAAGCTCAATCATCAGCTGACCGGTAAGATAATTTTGAGTACCTAAACGTGCGCGCAAACCTTTTGTAACCATTTCTTGAAGAATTTGATGAATATCTTCGCGATGTTGGCGTGAGGCAATTTTTTTGCTGTTAAAGGCGACATAAACCGGAATTATGAAGTCTAATTTTTGTAGGTCGGTAATTACATCGATTTTGACAACGCGACCGACAGAAACACCTTTGAAGACCACCGGTGATCCGACATCAAGCCCTTTAATGGACTCAGAAAAGTACATTACTGCCAGGCGATCGCTGTTTTGAAGCAAGCGGTTTGATACAAATATCCCGATTGTGGCAAAAAATAATGCCACTCCGCATATGATAAAAATGCCAATCATTTTGTTATTCGGTTTTCTGCGCATTTTTTCCCTCTCCTCGAGTTAAAAATTCAAATATTGTATCGTTTGGCGGGTTGTGTAGCAAATCATTGGGATTGCCACGTGCCAAAATTGATTTGCTGGCACCATCTAAAAATATTGAGTTGTTGCCGACTGCAAAAATGGAACTCAGCTCATGGGTTACGATTACGATGGTTGTCCCAAGGCTATGATTGATGTCTAAAATCAAATCATCTAGCAATTTCGAACTAACCGGATCAAGTCCTGCTGACGGCTCGTCAAAATATACAATTTCAGGATCAAGAGCCAAAGCACGAGCTAAACCAGCGCGTTTTTTCATGCCACCGCTTATTTCTGAAGGGTAATAATCCTCAAAGCCGGCAAGTCCGACCAAGGCAAGTTTGAGTGAAACAAGCTCTTTTATTTGGGAGGTCGGATACTTAGTATAAAGTTGTAACGGCATAGCTATGTTTTCACCTAAAGTCATGGAGCTGAACAGAGCTCCGCTTTGGTAAAGTATGCCGTTTTTTTGCATAATCTTATCTTTGGCGGTAGGCGATGCCGATGTAAAATTGGCTCCGTCAACAAAAACACTACCTTTTAATGGCTGAACCAAGCCGGTCAAAACTCTTAGCAAGCTGCTTTTGCCACAACCTGAGCCTCCCATAATGATAAAAATATCACCTTTATTAATGCTGAAATTTAGGTCTTTCATTAAAATGTAATCACCGTAACCGATAGTCAGATTTTTGGCCTCAATTTGAACTTCCGTACTCATATGTCCAAAACCTCACAGCACACGGTAATTATACCGGTCATAACAATCATCCAAACTATGGCGGAAACAACCGCTTTGGTAGTTGCCGAACCAACACTATCAGCATTGCGACCACAAAAAATGCCGTAATAACAACCGCAGATAGCAATGACTACACCAAAAACCAGACCATGGAAAATCCCGACCAAAAAATTATCAAGGCTGATAGCATCAATAGATAATTCCCAATATTTTTGAAACGGGATACCTAACATTGTAACACCGACGAAACCACCGCCGAGCATCCCCATAAAATCAGACCACATAGTTAAAAGCGGCATAGTAATAATCAAGGCGATCATACGTGGAGAAACCAAGAAATCCATAGGATCAACTCCCATAGTTTTTAGGGCATCGACCTCTTCATTGACTTGCATGGTACCGATTGTAGCGGCGTATGAAGCTCCAGTTCGGCCGGCCATAATAATGCCGGTCATGATCGCACCCATGATACGGGTCATACCGATAGTTACAAGACTGGCCACGTAGATTTGGGCACCAAAAGTTTTGAGCTGGACTGCTCCGACAAAGGCTAAAATTAAACCAACCATAAAACTGATTAAAGAAACAATCGGTAAAGCCTTATAAGTACAGTCTTCCAATGCAAAAGACAAATCTATGCCACGCATAAAAGAACGCCCCACTATTGAGCGGAAAAAAGAGTTCCCCGAAGCTTTTATAAAATTGAACCCTTTATGTACGCCGGCAACAAGTTTTGTACCCCAAATGCCAACGTTTTCCAAAAATCCGCCGGAAGAAGTGTCAGGTTGCACCGGTTTGCGATCAACCGAAAATGCAAGATTGATAAGGCGTTCAAAATTTTGAGGAAAATTACGCAATTCAAATGTTTTTTGATTTTTAAGGGCAATTTTCTTTAGTTCAAAAATGATAATAGCTAAAGTTGAGTCCCATTGTCCGAGTTGATTGGCATTGACTATCAGCTGCCGAACCTTGTCATCTTCAGCAGCAGAATAAAGGCGAAGCTTTAGCTCCTCATTATCATAAGAAATAAAATCTCCGCTGATATTAAGGGTTAAGGTTTTACCTGAAATATTAAAATCAAAATCTTGTCTCATGCCATATAATTTATTATTTATTTGGCTGATGTCAACAACAAAACAACCATCAAACACAGAGTCTGATGGTTGTTTTAAAAAGATTACGATTTTGGTGTTTCAATCATGTGACCTGATTTTTTCAACTGGACTTTCATAACGGATGAAAAAGCCCACCAAACACAGATATTACAATGGACAGGGTGATCTGCATCACTGTCTTTAATTCTCTTGAGGGTCGTGTCAAAAAGAATTTGATTGAAGTCACATACTTGTTGCCAATTAGTTGAAGGACAACTCTGTAGTGCTTCAACGATCTTGTTGATGTTGTAATACCAGTTTTGTGCGTGATCTATCTCATAAAGATGCTGCACAAAGGTAAGCCTCTCTTGTTCACAAACAATAAACCCCATAAACTGAAATGCAAAATCCCAAACTCTGGCCCACAAACCGCCGATTGGTAGAGAGAAGAGCTTGGCAATACTCTCGGTGTCGGAAGGAATAGAAACCTTTTCGTCGCTGGATGATTCCAACGTAGTCACAGGTACAATAACCTCATTCGCTGCTAATCTTTTTCTGGATATGTAATGCCATAAGCACATCCCTCCAAAAAAAATGGTAGCCAAAATAATGATAATAATTTTTTGCATATTCTTTTAATGATAAAAATTAATAATTTAAGTTGTTTGGCGAGTTATAACAGATTTTAAGCTCTTGTCAAGTTTTTAACTATACAGATATTTTAAAATTTTCTTGATTCTTGAGCCACTAAACGCCATAATCCGCGTATATACAATTTTTGAGGACAGAAAATGAAAATATTGGTCGGATTAAGTGGCGGAGTTGACTCATCGGCAACGGCTTATTTGCTTAAAAAAGCCGGACATGAAATAATAGGCGCAACCATGTCAATTTGGGATAAAAACACCAACTTTCGCGGTGACGGAAGTGCCGACTCGTGTTTTAGCCCTCACGAAGAGCAGGATATTGAAACAGCTCGTAAAATTTGTAAACAACTGGGTATTCCATACTACGTTTTTGATTGTTCGGAAGAATATAAAAAAATTGTTTTACATAATTTTAAGACCGAATATATGAGTGGCAGAACTCCTAACCCATGTGTTTGGTGTAATGCCACAATTAAGTTTGATGCTCTGCCCAACACCGCACGTGCTAACGGCATAGAATTTGATAAATTTGCAACCGGACATTATGCAAAGTTAGATTTTGATAAAGACAGCGGACGTTATCGTATTTTACGTGGTATAGATCCCAAAAAAGATCAATCTTATTTTCTGTATAGACTGAATCAAGAACAATTATCAAGAATTTTGTTGCCTTTGGGAGCATATACCAAAGCTGAAGTGCGTGATTTTGCAAAATCTGCCGGGTTGGAGGTAGCCGAAAAAGCCGACAGTCAGGATTTTTATTCCGGTGATATTAATGATATTTTGCAAAACGAACCTCAAGAAGGTAATTTTGTTGATAAAAACGGTAAAGTTTTGGGTAAACATCAGGGGTTTTGGCATTATACAATCGGTCAAAGACGAGGTATGGGAGTTTCTGCCGAAAAACCGTTGTATGTTATCGGGATAAACAAAGACAAAAATGAGGTTGTTCTGGGATTTGATGACGAAACACTTAAAAGCTCCCTGACCTGCTCTAACTTGTCTTGGATGGCAGTTGATGGAGTAAGTGAGCCTCGTAAAGTTTTGGCACGTATTAGATCGTCGCAAATTCCTACTCCGGCAACAATACGTATGATAGAAAAAGACAAAGTTTTAGTTGAATTTGAAAACCTGCAAAAAGCCATCGCACCGGGGCAGTCGGTTGTTTTTTATGATAATGACATCGTGTTGGGTGGTGGCATTATCGATAAATAGTTAATGCAAAGCCTTACGAATTCCTTTTAAGGTTAATATCTGTGGCAAAAACTGGTATTTGCCAGAGCCGTCATAATAAACATATAACGGGACGCTACTACGACCATATTGAGAAAGAGCGGTGGTTATTTCTGCGCTGTGATTGGTCCAATCCCCCTTGAATAAATGAATATTTTTTTCTTTAGCAAATTGAATAAATTTATCAGTATTAAGCACAGTTTTTTCGTTTACCAAGCATGTAATACACCATTTGGCGGTGAAATCAATGAAGACTTTTTCTCCCTGATCGGTCAGAGTTTCAACCTTTTGACGGTCGTATGTCTGCCAAGCTCCCAAATGCGGAGAAACACAACCCCAAAGAACCCATAAAAGCCACAAACACGTGAGCAACATGGGGATTGAGAAGGCACGTTTGAGCCATAGCATCCATTTACCGGGGCGTGGCAGGATTTTTTGCATCAGATGCGGAAAAAATTCAGCACAGAAAAACGGCAGAGCGTAGCCCAAACCAAGTGCACCAAAAACTGCATAAAAAACATATGAAGGAACACTCGTTGTTAATATCCAACCGATGGCAGCCCCCATGAACGGTGCCGTACACGGACTTGCTACCAAAACAGCTACCAAACCGGTTAAAAACGGGCCAGAAAAACTAAAACGCATTGGAATATTGATATTGATAATATCTAAAAATGATAAAAACAGCATGAAAAATACCAGTGCCATTATGAACACAAAACACGGTGACTGAAGCTGGAAGCCCCAACCAATCGTCGCACCTTGTTGTTTTAAGAATTGCAAAACTCCGGCAATGATTAAAAAGCATGTCATCACACCGGCGAGATAACTAAAAGCATCAATGACACGGCGACGGTGCGTTTTGTTTTGAACAATGCCGATAATTTTGATGAACAAAACTGGAAAAACACATGGCATAAGATTGAGGATTACACCTCCCAAAAAAGCAAATATTATAGCACCAATAAATGACATACTGCATTGCTTTTGTTTGGTAGTAGCAACATGAGCATGGCTTTTCAAAAAGCTCTCCGGTGTGAATTCGAAGTGAAGTTTTTCAGGTATACATTCATCATTGCATGCCATCCACGAGAGAGTAAAAGAAGGTTGTTGTTTATTGTCTTTTTTTATTATGGCGCGGTATAATGCCGGAGTACGATATACATTTACATCAAAACCTTGATAGGTTATGTATTCACCTTCGCTCCACTCTTCAAATTGCAGAGTATTATCTTTTAGATTCCATTCAATTTGAGCAGGAAGCCCAAATTCTCCAGAATCATGAGAATAAATATACCAACCTTTTTGAGGAGTTATGGTAATATTAACATCAAAGGCATCTTGCATTTCGGCAACAGACAAATCAGCCGAACCATGCGGTGTTGACTGTTTGTATCCGCCCCATGACGGAACGGAGATAAGACATAAAAACAATATCAATGCAAGCTTTTTTATCATTTATTTTTTTGCCATAATTACAAAGTTATAATATGCCGCAACAATCATGCTAAATGCTTTAATTAGTGACAATATTCCAAAGATAACTGATAAAACAACAAATCCTGACGGGAACAGGCAGAGCAAAATCAGTACGACCAAAGTTTCAGAACCTTGAGCTAAACCTCCAAGATAAAACGGAGAATGATCAAGGTTGAGAGCCTGTTCAGAATTAATCTTATACGCAATAACTGAATATGAAAGCATTGCACATGCAGCAGCACTAAAACCAAACATCAAAAAGCACGCAAAAGCGGCATTGTCGGCATCAGCAAGAGCAAATCCCCAAATAACACCGCCATAAAAAATGTAATCAAGTGTTGCATCAAGAAAAACTCCAAAATTGGTTATTTGGGTTGAGCGAGCAATTGCTCCGTCAAGGCCATCGCAAAAACGATTAAGCAAAATTGCAAAAAGAGCCCAACCATACATTTCCATGGCCAGAAAATTAACAGCAAAAATACCTATACAAAAACCAATCCAACTGACCCAATGCGCTTTTATGCCAATTTTACCGAGTTTTGTACCGGTAGCATTAAAGAAATTATAGGTCTTGGCATATATACGACGGCTGACTGATATGATAAAATCATAAGTTTTTTTGCATAAAGAAAAAACTTTAGCTTTTTGGAGGGATTTGATTTTATTTGTGGTTTTTGATATTAATTTTTGTTTTTTAAAATTAGTGTATGATTTCTTTACTTTTTGCTTGAGAATCTTAAAATCTTCTTTCATAATGAATTGCCTTTCAAAAACAGGATACTGTTTAGTATATAACATTTAAAGATAAAATAATTACTAATTTTGGAACATAAAAGTGATGCGTATTTTAAAATATTTGATTTTATTTTTAGTTTGTGTGGCAACAATTTGGTATTGCTCACGGCAAAAAAGTGGCTATCAAGTTATAAACGGTCGAACATTTGGTACATTTTATACCATTAAAGTAAGGGCAGAACATGAAAACAGACTCTTGCAACGTGATGTAAAAGAAGAATTGGAAAAAATAAATGCCGAAATGTCTGTTTTTGAAATGAGTTCGGAAATTTCCGAAATAAACCGTGAACCCGCAGGAAAGTGGATTGATCTATCACCGGCAATGAGCAAATTGCTTAAAAAAGCAAATAAAATTTATACTATGAGCGACGGTGCTTTTGATCCAACAACTGCAAAATTGGTTGATATCTGGGGGTTCGGCACGGAAGGAAGCATTCAAAAACTACCTAATGAAGATGATATCAAGGAAATTTTGAAAACCACAGGATTTAATAAACTTCAATTTAGTCCTGATTTTAAGCAGATGCGCAAATTATACAACGGAACCACTCTTAATCTGTCCGCAATAGCAAAGGGATATGGAGTTGACAGATTGGCATCTCTTCTCAAAAAAGAAGGATATAATGATTTTGTGATTGAAGTCGGAGGAGAAGTTGTTGCCCATGGTTCCAGAGCAGATGATGCTGACGGTTGGAATATAGGCATTGCAAAACCTGCTGATGATGGCAATGAAAATTCGTTTGTAGTTAAGCTCAAAGATTATGCCGTAGCAACATCCGGAGATTATAGAAATTTCTTTTCCATAAATGGCAAACAGTATTCTCACACCATTGACCCCAAAACAGGTTATCCGGTCGAAAATAATTTGGCGGCGGTTACAGTATTTTACAAAAATTGTATGATGGCTGATGGCTTGGCAACAGCAATTATGTCAATGGGAGAGAAAAAAGCCGCAAACTTTATACGCAACAATAATTTGGCTGCTATAATGTTTGTCAGAGATGAAAAACAGCATATTACGCCTGTGATTTCAGATGCTGCTAAAAAATTGGATATTAAATGAGTGAAATTGTCCACAAAGCCATAGTGATAGATATTAAAGATCAGCTTGTTGTGGCTCAAATGTCTCGCGGCGAGGCATGTAGTAGTTGTGCTTTGAAAGAGGCGTGCGGACAAACGACCAGTTCTCATAAGGTTATTGTAAAAACAGAAAATTCAAAACAATATAACATCGGACAAAAAATAGAGGTTGTTATAAGCCAATCACAAGCTCTTTATGCCGCTTTTTGGGGGTATGTACTACCTTTGGTATTAGTTTTGTTTACACTCTTTATTGTTTATACAACAAGCCAAAACGAAGAACTTTCGGCAATGGCTTCTCTCGGGGTTTTGGTAATGTACTATACACTATTATGGATTTTTAAGGCTCATTTTCAAAAGAAATTGCAAATAAGGATACGATAAGTAGAAAAAATTTCTTTTATTCCGCAAAAAAGATGATACCTTACAAATATTGACAATATGTAGAGTTATAACAATGACAAGCTTAATTTTATATAACATTGCTATATTATCAGCAGTTGCTGTTGTTGCGGCAGTAGTTTTGTATTTTACAGCCCAAAAATTTAAGGTTGAAGAGAATCCGTTAATTGATGAAATTGCGTCCATGCTTCCACAAGCAAACTGCGGTGCTTGTGGTAGTGCCGGGTGCCAAAATTTTGCATCAAAATGTGCCTCCGCTTCAGCAGAAGACTTTGCTAACCTATATTGTCCCGTCGGAGGACAAGCGGTGATGAAAAAAATCGCTGAACGTTTGGGATATACAACTGAAGAAAAAGAACGCACTTGTGCAGTATTGCATTGCAACGGAACTTGTCAAAATGCCCCTGACAAAGTGCAATATATCGGTCTTAAAAGCTGTAGGTTGGCATCACGAGTTTTTGTTGGCAAAACCGGTTGTCCAAACGGATGCTTGAGAATGGGCGATTGTATGAGAAATTGTCCGTTCGGAGCAATTGAGCTCAATAAAGAAACCGGTATTCCTGTGGTTAATCCTGATAAATGCACATCCTGTGGGGCGTGTGTGAGAATATGCCCGAGAGGGTTGTTTGAAATCAGACCTGTCGGTAAGAATGGGGTCAGAGTATATGTAGCCTGCAGCAATAAACAAAAAGGTGCATTAGCACGCAAAAATTGTAAGGCAGCCTGTATCGGATGTATGAAATGCACCAAAATTTGTCCTGACGTAAAGGTTGAGGATAATTTATCACATATTCCAACTTCAGTATCTGCTGAGGAATATGGTGCACAATTGGCTGCTAATTGTCCAACCGGAGCTATCATTTTTACAGGAAAAAAAGATGAGCAAAATTAAAACATTCGAAATCGGCGGTATTCACCCAAACAAGTTTAAAATTTCATCTGATATTGAAATTACTGACGCAGGTTTGCCTGAAACCGTAGTTATTCCTGTTCGACAACACATCGGAGCACCGGCAAAAGTTCTGGTACAAAAAGGTGATAAGGTAAAGGTCGGTACATTGTTGGCCGATTTGGACGGTATTATTTCAGCCGATGTGCATTCTTCGGTATCGGGTGAAGTTACTAAAATTGAAGATCAGGAGGTCAACAACGGATATTATGAAAAAATGATCACCATCCGTGTTGAAGGAGATGAATGGGAAGAAAAAATTGATCGCTCGCCCAATATTATACGTGATATTGAAGTATCGTCCGAAGAAATTGTTAAAATTATTCGCGAATCAGGTATCGTCGGCATGGGCGGAGCCGGTTTTCCGACACCGGTGAAAGTTGATATTCCGGAAGGTAAAAGTGCTGATTGCGTTATTATCAACGGTATTGAATGCGAACCCTATCTGACAGCAGATGACCGTTTGATGCAGGAATATGCCGAACAAATTGTAATCGGTGCCAGAATATTGAATAAAGCTCTAGGCATTCAAAAAGCAATTATTGCTATTGATGAAAACAAGCCGAAAGCAATAGAAGCTTTGCAGAAAGTTACTCGCAGTTATGTCGGAGTGAACGTGCAGGTTTGCGCCACAAAATATCCGCAAGGAGCAGAAAAGCAACTTATTGCAACGGTAACCGGACGAGAAGTTCCTCCAGGGTGTTTGCCGATTGATGTTAATTGTGTGGTACAGAATGTTGGAACGGTATTTGCTATCTATGAAGCAGTACAAAAACACAAACCCCTGTTTGAACGTAT
>JAEEYV010000033.1 GCA_016288295.1 Alphaproteobacteria bacterium | reverse complement strand
CGCCACATCACCGATTTCCACATTGCGTGCACACTCCACGCCCCAAACCACAACTCCGCCCTCCGAGTTACCGAAACCCGAGATGCACTTTGCCAAATTGCGTCTGTCATCTTTGTGCAAAGAATTTCCGTTTTTGCCCAAAGAATCAGCCTGTTTAAAATCCAAAAACAACTCTTCGCTCTGTGAGTTTACAATAAACTCATCAATCGCCTCTTCACCAAAATATATCAACTTTTGAAAAATATCTTCTGCGCGTGACATTCGCTGTCTCCTGTTTATTTCAATTTTTCACAAACGGCATCATATTCTATATGCCCGCCAATATTGCCGACCAAGGCATAAGTCGGTTTGCTTATAAATACTTTCTGCGCGGTTTCAAGTATATTTTCTGCCGTTACCGCCTCAATTTTTGCTACTTGTTCATCTACCGGCACATATCGCCCGAACAACAAATGCTGACGAGCCAACTTTTCAGCCACTGCTGAAGAATTTTCCAAAGCCATCAGCATTCCGGCTTTCAATTGTGATTTTGCTCTTGTCAACTCGTCCGTGCTTACTTTAACATCTGTTATTTTTTTAATCTCATCAATCATTACCGGCATCATCTGATTGATTTGTTCTTTATCCGTTGCCGCCGAAATACCTGTAAATCCGGACTTGGTATAATAATTAGGAAAACAATAAACCGAATATACCAATCCGCGCTTTTCTCTTATTTCCTTAAACAACCGTGAAGACATTCCACCGCCTAGGATAGAGGTCATCAAAGCCGCCGGATAATACTCATCATCGTGATAGCTAAAGCCGTTAAATCCCAAAATAATCTGTGCTTGCTCGTTATCACGTTTTTCGGCGAAATATCCTCCACAATATTTTTGCTTATCTGCCTTAAAAGATGTTTTTTCCGCAACACCGCCGAGGCGTTTTTCAACCATTTTTACAAAATCATTATGCTTAATATTGCCCACCGCACAAACCATCATATTATTTGCGGCATAATTACTTTTCATATATCCGCGCAGTTCTTTAGCACCAAAACTTCTGACCAACTCCGGCGTTCCCAAAATCGGACGTCCCATCGCCTGCCCCGAAAAAGCCTGCGCCTGCATATAATCAAAAATAATATCGCTCGGGTCATCAGCCGTCTGCTTAATCTCTTGCACGACCACTTCACGCTCTTTGACTAATTCTTCTTCCGAAAACGTTGGACAAGTCATCATCTCAGCCAACACGTCCATTGCCAATTCAGCATCATTTTTGAGCATTTTGGCATAAAAAGCCGTAAACTCACGCGAGGTATAAGCATTGCTTTGCCCGCCGACATTTTCGATTGCTTCCGAAATTTCAATTGCTGAACGGCTTTTTGTTCCCTTAAAAACCGTATGCTCTACAAAATGTGAAATTCCATTAAGCTCCGCCGGCTCATAAGCCGAGCCGGTATTAACCCAAACTCCCAGCGATACTGTCTCATACTGCGGATAATAAAAACTGGCCACTCTCAAACCGTTCTTAAGTTTTGTAACTTCAGGCAACATCTATTCTTCCTCTTTATCACTTTCCCTAACAATATCGGCACCGACACTGCGCAATTTTTCTTCCAACTTTTCATAACCACGGTCCAGATGATAGATACGATTAACAATCGTTTCACCCTCTGCGACCAACCCCGCCAACACTAAAGCAAACGAGGCTCGCAAATCAGTAGCCATCACCGGCGCCCCATACAGCTTGTCAACTCCGCGCACAATTGCCGAAGCATGCCCATGCACATTGATATTTGCTCCCATACGCAACAGCTCCGGTACGTGCATAAAGCGATTCTCCCAAATTGTCTCCGTAACCATTGAGGCTCCGCGCGCAGTCAGCATCAAAGTCAAGAATTGCGCCTGCAAATCTGTCGGGAATCCTGGATAATAATCAGTCATCAAATCTTGGCCGATAAGTTCACATCCCTCTGCATCAACCACTATTGAGTGCTCTCTTTCCTCAACATTAACACCTGCCTGGCGCAAAATCTTAATCGGGGTTTGTAGAGTTTCGGGCTGAGCATTAACCAACTCAATACATCCTCGAGTAATCGCTGCAGCCACGGCATAAGATCCGGCCTCAATCCTGTCGGCAATAACTTTATGAATTGTACCGTGCAAACGTTCAACACCTTCAATTTCCAACACAGAACTTCCGATACCGCTGATTTTGGCTCCCATAGCATTAAGCATATTTACCAAATCACCGATTTCGGGTTCTCTGGCAGCATTTTCAATAACGGTTTTACCATCAGCCAAAGCCGCCGCCATCAAAACATTGCATGTTGCTCCGACTGACGCAGCCTTAAACACCAAATGCGCTCCTTTCAAACGTCCATCAACTTTGGCAATCACATAACCATTTTTGATTTCAATTTTTGCCCCCATCTGCTCCAACGACGACAAATGAATATCCATTGGACGTGCACCGATTGCACACCCCCCTGGCAAAGATAGCTCGACATACCTCTCTCTTGCTAACAAAGGACCAAAAACATAGTACGAAGCACGCATTTTGCGCACATAATCATATGGCGCAACCAGACTTTCAAATTTTGGTGTATGATAAGTATAGCTCTTACAAGGATTACCATCGATAATCTCATCATGGCTTTCTATTTTAGTACCAAGCTGTTCTAACAGCAAATTCATTGACTTAATATCCGACAACACCGGCATATTGGTGAGAGTAACTGCCTCATCAGTCAAGAGGGAGGCGCAAATCAACGGCAAAGCCGCATTTTTTGCCCCGCTGATATAAATTTTTCCTTTAAGCTTGTTTCCGCCCTTAATTCTTAGCCTGTCCATTTTGGCTCTGCTCCTTTTTAGCTTTTAGTTCATCAAGTTCTTTTTGTTGTTTTTTGCGCTTTTCGAGGTTACGTTGCAACATTTTTGCCTCACGTTCAAAACGCTCCTCGGCGCGAGATTTCTTTTTTTCTGCCATAAAAACATTCTCCCAAAATTATCCTGATTATAGCAACCAAATACTTTGTTAGCAATGATATTTATTGACATTGGGCAAAAAATAAGATACACAACAGGCAAAATAAATTATAAAAACATTATTATATGAAAAAGGATACAACGCTTACAGAAGCTGAACTTCAGCAATTGCGTTCAAACTTGCAAAAGGTTTGTGGCGACCAATACTCGTTGCAAATTATCAAGACACAACGCATTGGTGACATTCACCTTGTGGTAATCACCTACCCGGAGGATGCCGAGGATACTTTCCTTGATTACCGTGATGAGGTACCAAACTCCCGATACTACTTTCCGTACTATAGCAGTGTAGGACAACTGCATTACGGTAATATCTTACCAATAACGGAAAAATTCGAAAATAATTTGCGAGTGATGTACACCTGCAAGAACCATTTTGTGCTTTACATTGATTTTGAAACAAACATCTTTTGCTGGCATAGAATGTTTAACGTTCAAGCGTATGAAAATCACGGAAAAGGCTGGTCCTGCTTTTTCTATGAATGTGATGACATCAACGAATTCATAACACTCATCACCGAAAGTCAAAACCTATGGTTTTGAGCACACCGGGTAACACACAAAAAACGTTGGAAACACAGTTTCTGGCGTTTTTTGTATTTAAATAAAAAAACTACTTGATTTTTATTTTTTATATCTGTATGTTCACTACCAGTTATTATGCCGCTATAGCTCAGTGGTAGAGCACGTCATTGGTAATGACGGGGTCGTAAGTCCGATTCTTACTAGCGGCACCATTAAAAAAGCCTCCTCCATGGAGGCTTTTTTAATGGTTTCGTTCGCAGTTAGAAGCGAACTTACGGGGGCAACGTAAGTCCGACTAACGAGTAACGCCATAGTGTTGCGAAGTTGGACGAGGCGCGAAGCGTCCGAGGTCTTGAGCGTAAGCGAAAGATGCGCTGTGTGAAACGCGCGCACCTTCGTCTAGCGGCACCATT
>JAEEYV010000032.1 GCA_016288295.1 Alphaproteobacteria bacterium | reverse complement strand
TTTTATGCCTTTAACATTCCGATTTTATTGCTGAATGCCGGCACTCCGTCTTTCAATAAAATTTCAATATTATCTGCAACAATTTCTATATTTTTGCCGAGACTCTCCGCTTCAATTTTTGAAAATCGTGACAACACATGGTTGACAACATCACCGTCATTGCCACTTGGATGTCCGACACCGATTCGCACACGATGATAGGCGTTTGTTATGTGTGAATCTATACTCTTAATTCCGTTATGTCCGCCCGATCCGCCGCCGGTTTTGGCTTTTATCTTATCAATCCCCAAATCCATATCATCATGTATGACTACAATATGATCAGGTAATATTTTATAAAACATTGCCGCCTTCACTACCGAGTTTCCGGACAAATTCATGAAAGTCTGAGGTTTTAACAAATAGACTTTTTCATCGCCGATACGCCCCTCGGCAATCAATCCGTCAAATTTATCACGCCACGGACCAAACCCATATTTTTCGGCAATAGCATCAACTGTCATAAAACCGACGTTATGACGGGTGGCGACATATTCAGCCCCGGGATTACCTAAACCGACAATCAAAAACATTTTATTGCACCGTTTAAAAATTTTTCGGAGCGCTCCACCAAAGCAACAATAACCATCGCCCGGTTTTCAACGCTCCGAAACATTTCTACAGATTATTTTCTAAGAAAGTCAACGTGAATTGGCATGTCAGAAACCGGATGGAATTGTACATCTTGGCAAGTAACCTTAATCTTTTTGCCCTCAACGACAACTTCAATATCGGCATCATAAAAACCAACCATATCCAAAGCTTTTTCAAGCTCAACCGGATGCAGGCTAATCATAACCGGCTCCTGCTTGTTGCCATAAATAACGGCAGGAACACGTCCCTCACGACGACATGCTCTAGCTGCCCCCTTACCTGCTTTTTCGCGCTTTTCAGCATTAAATGTAATATCTACCATTTGATTATTCCTTAAAAAATTAATTCAATTCAGTCCGACAGACCTCCAGGGGTGCCTGACGAACAACACCCTTCTATACCCATATTTATTTTTTTTCAAGCACTTTTTAGTTAACAAACGGCGTCCCATTCAAGGACGCCGTTTTCTTTATACTTCCATTGTTTCCAAAATTTCTCGGCAATATGCCCGCAAATCAGGATTTTTCATCAACGACAATTTCAGATTGGCTTTTGCCAATTCTGCATTTGTTCCACAATCCAACCGCATGGCATCGCACAAAACGCCGGTTAGCTTCATACCTCTTTGTGCAGCGAGCCCCATGGCATCAGCCAAATTAATTTCGCCATTTGTACCTTTCTTTACTTCCGGTAAAACATCCATAATTTCATTTGGCAAAATATACGGTCCCATACTAGCATAATTTGAAGGAACATCTTCAAGTGCTGGCTTTTCAATTTTGCCTTTTGCTCTGACAATACGGCCTTCTCTAACCGTTCCGACCAGTGCTCCGTACCGTACCATTTGCTCTCTCGGAAACTCCATAATATTTTCCACCATTCCACCTTCTTTTTCATACACATCAAGAAGTTGACGCAAAATTCCGGCATCATTACGAGTTTTAATATAAACATCATCAGGCCACATAACCACAAAATCACGATCCCCGACAATATCTTTAGCCATCAACACCGCATGTCCGTTGCCCTTAGGCTCTTTTTGCTCGGCGAAACTAAACTTCATTCCTTCCGGAATAATATCCTCAATCAATTTGAGCAAATCGTATTTTTTCTTTTCACGCAAATGATTTTCAAGCCACGGATATGGCTTATAATAAGCCTCAAACAAATGTTTACATGACTGATCACTATAAATAAAAACAATCTCTTTAATGCCTATTTCAGCACAAGCATCAACAGCATATTGAATTATTGGAATACTGTTCAGCGTTAAAAATCCCTTATGCAATACCTTGGTTGTCGGCAAATTACGTGTCGATAAACCTGCCACGGGAAGAATACAAACTTCAGGCTTTTTATACATCAAAATCTCCCTCACAAACATTTAATTAGTTTATGAGTAGTAGCATAACAAATAAAAAAAGTTTTAACAGCTTAATTTACCATTATCCCACATATTTACTTACTATCACTAAAATCAAGAACCTTCCGTCCTTCTTTTTTTATCAGCTCTTCCATACGCTCAATATCTTCAAGATCAGGCTCAAATGTAACCGTTTTTCCTCCGGCAGTTGCAATTTTACCGGTGTTTTCAGTAATTTTTCGTTTTATAGCTTCTTCCTTTATCTTTTTATTATATGCTTCTTCTTCTGTACTGATTGCATCATCAACATGTCTTTTATATTCGTCAATCGCATCTTTCATCTCATCTATATCATTATCAATGAGTTCATATGCCTTGCTGAAACTTGAAGCATAATTTTCTAATAAAGCAACATCTTCAACATTTTGCGCAGCAACACTATCACGTCTGACTTGACCATAATTTTTCTCTACTTCAAACATAAGCCTTTCGAGCTTTTGCTTTATACTTCGCGCTTTTGTATCCTTATCTATGACATATTGAGTATTAATCTCCGTCAACCTGTTATTAAAACTGGTGTTGGCCTCCGTAAAATCGGATACCAAAGCTGTCAGCTCTTTGTTGCGCTCAATCACCTTATTATAATAGCTGTTAATTCGCTTATTAACATCGTGCAAATGCACTTCTTTTACATCTGCCTCAATAACTTTGAGCCTGTCTTCAATTGACTCGTTCTGCTTTTGCAACTTTGCAATTACATCATCAGTAACAACCGGCATATTTTTTTGAGCAACAATATCTCTGATTTCAGAATTAATTGTTTTAATCCTCTCATTCAATTTACTATATGCCTCTTTCATCTCTTCATCTTCAGCCTTTTCGCTAAATTCCTTAAACTCCGGCATGATTTTTTCATATAAATAAATTCTAGATCTTTCAACAAACTCTTGCTGCAACCCCATCAAAGCACGATATTTTTCAACCTTGGCATTTTCTATTGCTCTAGCCTCTTCAATCATCTGCTTTTCTCTTTGAGCATAAACATCACTAAGCTTGCTGATATCAACATCCAATGATGGAGCGTGTATTGTCCCGTCCAAACTAAATCTCAAGCCGACAAGCGAAGGATCATGCTTAAATGAAACTAAGAACGATGCATTCTGTGTCCAGTCATTCAAGCTTCCTTTTGCTGTCATCTCAACACTTACATCACCGGAATCAAACAAAGCATTATCTATATTAAAGTTTCCGTTATCAACGACAAAACTACCTTCAAAACTGTCAAATGCAGTTTCTCCCCGGCTCAAATTTTCCTGCAACATAACCTTCATTCCATCAATTGAAGCTCTGCCTTCAAGATCCAGCTCGATAACTCCCATATCCCAGCCTTTGACTACCGGCTTAACAATATTAAAAGTCCCTTTACCGCTAAACTGCGATAAAATCTCGTCAAATGATGATGCCCAAGTATTAAATTCAAGATCCGAATTCATAATACCACGCGACAAACCATAACTCAAACCATGCCATCTATCCTTATTGAGTTCTATATTTGACAAGCTCAATTTTCCGCTCAATTTTTTGTTTTCCGGAACATTAAGCATAAACTCACCTTTAACATTTCCATTTCCATCTTCTGCCGAAAATTGAGAAACATTAAGCACGTTATCAGCAAGTTTCAGTCCGCATGATACATTTTTTAACGTCATACCGTCAAAAGATACGCTGTCAGATTTAACTCTTGTATCCACGGTCCAATTATTCAACCAATCATAATCTATTTTGGCCTTACTCAATATCGGTTTACCCAAAAACGGAACTTTATCCGTCATCGGATGAAAAGTTCCATCTCCGCTTTCCATATTTTTATTATAGAAAAATCTATCAAACTCAAAACTGTTTGCATTTACATCAGCATTAATAATCCTCTGTCCGCCTAATTTAGAATATGCAAGATCACCCTTAAAATTATTACCACCGATACCGGCATCCACATTTTTTAATGATAGCCGCTTTTCATTACCATTAATATCTGCCGCAAATTTGAATAATCCTAAAGGATAATTCGGATGATATTCTACTGCAAAATTATTTAACATTCTCACAAAGTCATTACTGCGAAGTTCAAGTTTTCCGCTCCACAAATAACCGTTTTCACCACGTGCAACTTCGCCATCATACTTACCGTCAATATCACCGAGTTTCGAAACAGATTTAATTTTTGCCCGATTAAAATCACCGCTGACAATACCTTTTGATGTCAGTTGTGATAGGTTTTTCAAATTTACTTTTGGCAAATCAAATTTCATTCTCTCAGCAAATGCTGTTGTATTTTTGACTTCAATGCCGTATTTCAACTGATTAGCAGTCGGTTCAAAACCAAAACCGCTTACATCTCCCTTAAGAGCCACTTGAGCAGAAGCCAAATCCCCGATTTCAAATTCTTTTAAGCTTAAAACCCCGTCTTTCAACTCACCTTCGGCATAAGCTTTCTCAAATGGGACTTGTCCCCAAATTCCCGAATTCAAGGTCAGCCTAAACTGCACATCTTTATCTTTCATACTGCCAAGTTGCTTAAAACGATATTTAATTTGCTCGCTCCAACTTTTATCTGCAATTTCCTTCGGCAAACTAGCGACATAATTATCAAAATTAATTCTATCCGCTTCAGCAATAACAAAATACTTATTTTTTGTTCCACGCACCAAACCTAATTTTCCGGTTATTCCTGTCTTATCAATATTAAACACAACAGGAGAAACTTTAATTGTTTGCTGATTTCCCGCAATTGTAAATTTTGCCGATGCTTGCTTATACAACAGATTCGAAATCGGCTTTAAATCATACCCTAACCATTGCATGGTTTTTGCAAATTCAGTAACGGCCGCATCAACATCAAAGTTATAAGTCATAACTTTTTCGTTACCGAACAGCTCTCCCTTAGCTTTTACAATACCATCAAATGGTAATTGCATCGACAATTGTTGTAAAGTCCACACATTATTAACAAAATCAACACTAATATCCAAATCTCTGATATCTTGGTCTTTGTAATGTGTTTTAACCGCTTTCAAATCAGCAATAACATCAAAATTACTATCCGGAACATAATCTTTTCCGTCATACTTTTTCCAAAAATTCTCAATTGCCTTCAATATAATATCTGCATTTAGCTCCGTCATGCTGAAAGCCACATTGATTTTACGCCTTTCTTCATTTTCTCCGTCAATTCTCTTTTTAACTCTCGGAATCAAAATATTTCCGGCACCGGCACTGTTATCATACTTAATCACAACATTTGACAATTCCACTTGGTTCTTATCGCTCTTAACCGCCAAAGACATCGCCAAAGGATGTTCATAATCTTCCGACAATTTTACGTTTTTAAATGTTGAGTTCAAAAAGTTAATCGGATTCTCTGATTCAATTGTAACATTACCATTAACCGCATCATTCCTCAGCAATAACGTTCCCTCAAATCTTGCATAACTTTTAGACTGCGGATGACTAATCACAGCACTAACCGGAGTTGCAAAACTTTCTGAGAACTTTCCTAAATCCAAGGCAAAGCCTCCCGGCACATTTTTCTTCACATAACTTCCTTCGATTCGATATGGTCCGAAAATACTTTCGGCAACAATTTCAGCCTTAACATTATCAATCACGGAGTGATAATCATATTTTTTGCTTATAAAATGTACCTTAGCCCCTTCAAGCATTACACTATTGAAAGACGTATCAATATTAGTAACTGCAAAATCTTGCTCTGGTTTATTGGATTCCCAATTCAATTGCCCGCTTTCCAACATTTCCACATAAATCTCGGGTTTAACTATTTTCATTTTATCGACATTAAAATGCCCTTTAAACAGCGAATTTATTGACAAATTAGCAATCAACTTTGAAATTTTTGCTAAAACAACCTTGTTCCCATCTGCATCAATATTATACATATTCACATCATCGGCTTCCAAATACGGAGATGGCAACAAACTAAAACTGACAGCCCCATCAAAAGAAACTTCTTTGCCAGTAGCCTCTGAAAATTGACGAGAAATTATAGTTTTGTGCTTATTCCAATCTATCATGTTTAAATAGATTGTCAGTCCCACTACTGCAATTATAATTAAAGCCAACAATCCGAGAACAATTTTTCTTAACATGTCTTTTACCTGTTTTGTTAGTTACAAAATCAAAAAATATCTTTACTAAATATACAATCCAAGCATATTATAACAACATATTGATTAATAAAATACTTAAGGTCAAGTAATAACATGAAAAATATTCAACAACTTTTCAAAATTGCCCAAACCGCCATGCAAAATGCTTATGCCCCATACTCAAAGTTCAAAGTTGGAGCCGCTATTTTGGCTGACAATCAAAAGACTTATTCCGGCTGCAATGTCGAAAACATATCTTATCCTTGCGGAACCTGTGCCGAAGCTGGAGCCATCTCTGCTATGATTGCCGACGGCGGACACAAGATCAAAAAGATATTGATTGTTTCTGACGGCAAAAAAATGATAACTCCATGCGGCACATGTTTACAACGGATTAAAGAATTTTCTAATGCCGATACCGAAATCATTTTAACCGATGCCGAAAAAAATTTTTATCACTATCAAATTGCTGATCTATTGCCACAGGCTTTTAAGGAATTTTAAATATGATAGACACCCAACAATTCAAACACCTCTTGCAAAAAAAGAAACCTGATACTGCCATTATTTTGGGTTCAGGTCTTAGTACAATAGCTGATAATCTAAAAGATTCACTAACCATTAAATATTCTGAAATCAAAGGTTTTCCGACTAGCACCGTAACTGGTCATAAAGGACAAATGGTTATAGGCACAATTGGCAAACACGAAGTTTTGTGCATGCAGGGTCGTTTTCATCTTTATGAAGGATACCATCCCTCTGTCATAAAAGATGTAATTGGTTCTCTAAAATCTGTCGGTATTACTAAGCTCATTCTTACTAACGCTGCCGGCTCACTAAATCCCAAATTTGCTCCCGGTCAAATCATGTTAATCTACGATCACATAAACCTTTCAGGATGTAATCCCCTCATTGGTCCTAATGATGACAAACTCGGACCGCGATTCGTGGATATGACCAATGCTTACAACTCAAGTATGAATAAAAAGATTAGATCCATTGCAAAAAAACTCAACATTACTTTATGTGAGGGAACCTATCTTATGGTTACCGGACCAAATTTTGAAACTCCTGCCGAAATCAGAGCATTTCGCACTCTCGGTGCCGATGCCGTCGGCATGTCAACTGTCCCTGAGGTCATTTCTGCTGCATATTATGGTCTAAAAACAATTGCTCTTTCAGTTATAACTAACTTTGGCGCAGGAATGCAAATCGAAAAACTCAGTCACGAACAAACTTTAACCAATGCTTCAAAAGGGATTAAAGACCTGACCAATCTGCTCCAATCATATTTTGAGGAAAAATAACATGCGTGATTTTGAACTTGCCAAACAGCTGATCTCAAACCTTGATCTTACATCTCTGAACAAAGATGATACTGATGACACGGTTTCTAACCTTTGCCATAAAGCTCTAAACTCTGTTGTTCCCCCTGCTACGGTCTGTATCTGGTCAAAATTTGTTCCGCTTGCCACCAAAATTCTTAAAAAAAGCAACATCTCAGTTGCTACCGTCGTCAATTTTCCACGCGGAGAAACTGATATTAAAATGACGACTGCAGAGATAGTAAAAGCTCTTTCTTTAGGAGCAGATGAAATTGACGCTGTTTTTCCATATGAAGCTTTTCTTTCTGGTGATACCGACATTTGTCGCCAATATCTTGATGCCATCACCCAAGAAACAAGTGGCTCCACTCTCAAAATAATTCTTGAAAGTGGTGCTTTTCCGCACATAAGACAATTACAAGAAGCTTGTCGACTTTGTTTGGAATATAATATTCAATTTCTAAAAACTTCTACCGGAAAAATTGATATATCTGCCACTCCCGAAGCCGCTAACGCCATTCTTGAAACAATAAAAGAAAGCAAGCGTGAGGTCGGTTTCAAAGCCAGCGGTGGCATAAAGACCTTTGAACAGGCTCGCCAATATTTTTCTCTTGCTCAAACCATAATGGGGACAAAATGGCCTTTAGATCAACGTTATTTTCGCATTGGAGCAAGTTCGCTTTTAGATGATTTGAACGAAACAATCAAAAAAGGATGCTAAACCATGTTGCCGCAAGAAATCATTCGTAAAAAACGAGATCATTTTCCCCTCACCAATGATGAAATCAGCTTTTTCATCCAAGGGATAACCACCAACACCATCGCCGACAGCCAAATCGGAGCCATGACCATGGCAATTTTGCTTAACGGAATGAACAAAGACGAAATCATTTCTCTTACACGCAATATGCGTGATTCCGGCGATACTTTAAAATGGAAAAGCCTAAACGGTCCCGTTGTTGACAAACATTCAACCGGTGGGGTTGGTGACAAAATAAGCCTAATGTTAGCCCCCATGTTGGCCTCTTGCGGAGCTTATGTCCCGATGATTTCCGGACGCGGACTTGGTCATACCGGAGGCACTCTTGATAAATTTGATTCAATTCCCGGTTATCAAACCTGCCCTGATAACAATTTGTTTGTAAAAACGGTCAAAAAAATCGGTTGTGCCATTATCGGACAAACCGGCAACCTTGCTCCCGCCGACAAAAGAATCTATTCTATCCGTGATGTTTGTGGCACCGTAGAGTCAATTCCTCTGATTACTGCTTCCATCCTTTCCAAAAAACTTGCCGCCGGACTTGACTACCTCATCATGGATCTAAAATGCGGTAACGGTGCTTTTATGAACAACCTTAACGACGCCAGAGCACTGGCTCATTCTATTGTTGATGTTGCTACTGCTTTCGGCACCGGAACCAGAGCTGTTCTGACTGATATGAATCAGATTTTAGGGACTACCGTTGGCAACGCTGTTGAAATGCAAGAGGCCGTTGACTATCTCAAAAACATAAATGTCGATTCGCGCTTACATGAAATTACAATGACACTATGCGCTGAACTCTTGGTTCAATCAAAATTATTCAAATCTTTAACAACCGCAAAAGCACAGTTACAAAAAAACATTGATTCTGGTCTGGCTCTGGAAATTTTTGCTCGCATGGTTTCATCACTCGGAGGTCCTAAAGACTTTGTTGAAAAGCCCGAAAAATATTTGCCTCATAGCCGCCTTAAACTTCCGGTTTTTGCTCTCCGACCCGGCTATGTTTCCGCAATGAACACTCGCAACATCGGTCTTGCTCTCATTGAGCTCAAAGGCGGACGCACCCGACCTGATCAAAAAATTAATCATTCAACTGGATTTTCCGGCTTTTGCCAAATTGGCGATTACGTTGACCAACAAACTCCATTGGCTTTTGTTCATGCAACAACCGAAAGCAATTATAACAAGATCGCTGATATTCTGCATGCAAACATTACCATATCTGAGAAAAAACCAATTACACCCAAAAACATTTTTGAGGTAATAAAATAATGCCACATATATACAACGCTCCTAATCTCCCTACAATAAAACACGCCTTTTTCGGGCGCACCGGAGGTTTTTCCAAAGGCATTTACAACAGCCTCAATTTTAATTATCGAGGCTCCGATAAACCTGACAACCTAAAACGCAACCTTGATGTTGTCGGGGCTTATTACGGACTTTCCGGACAAAGAGTCGTCCGCCTGTGTCAGGCCCACACCGCAACAGCCGTTTATCTTGATCACCCCTCTCAATACCAAATTGAAGCCGACGGCGTTGTTACCGATAAACCCAACATCATTTTAGGGATAACTACTGCCGATTGCATACCTGTTCTTTTGGCAGACTACAAACATGGCATAATTGGTGCCGCTCATGCCGGTTGGCGCGGTGCCTTAGGCGGAGTTGTTGAAAACACCGTCAAAATCATGCTGGAGCATGGAGCTGAAACCAAAGACATTGCTGTTGCCACCGGTCCCTGCCTGCAAAAACAAAACTTTGAAACCCGTGATGACATGCGTGATTTATTTATTGCCCAATCACCTGACAATGCTCAATTTTTTGAGCCGATCAGTGATGGAAAATATCTATGCGACTTAGAACAATACGTTAAACATCGTGTTGAGTTGCTCGGCATTACCAACATTTCACTTTCAAATATTGACACTTATTCCGACGACAAGCACTATTTCAGCTATCGCCGCTTTTGTCACCTCAACCTCATTAAACAACCCGGAGATTTTGGAATTGAACTATCCACCATTTGTCTGTAACGCCGCTCCGTTAAAACACTTTAACGAGCGCAACTATCCAATAGAAATGCTTGTCATTCACTCCATGGCGCACCGTGCGGTTGAAGGTATATCTCGCCTTGACGAACTGGAACTAAGCTCACACTATGTAATTGATTTTGATGGCACTGTTTGGCAATGTGTTTCTGAAGACAAACGAGCCTGGCATGCCGGCGTAAGTTCATGGCGCGGACTTGATGACATCAATTCGCGCTCAATCGGCATTGAAGTTTGTCATCGCTCGCTCGGACAAAGCGCTTTCAACAAACGCCAAATCAAATCCCTTATATTACTTTGCCGCGAAATCATTGACCGCTGGCACATTTCTCCGGATATGATTGTCGGACATTCTGACATCGCTCCTACACGCAAACCAGATCCCGGCAAAGCCTTTCCTTGGCAAGAACTTGCAGCCAACAACATCGGAATTTGGTATGGCAGTCGCTTTGCTGAAGAAAACGATATTGCTAAAATGCTGTCATTTATCGGTTATGATGTTACCAATATTGGTGCTGCCGCTTACGCTTTTTGCCGTCGTTTTTTGCCCAACAAAATCTCAACCATGCCGGTGCATCGTTTACTTGACCAGCCTTATCCGAGCAATGCACCTCAAATATTGGACGACAGACAATTCATCACCGCTTTACAAAACATATATGCCCAATACAACCTGTTCAGAAAATAATTAAATATTTTTTAATAACAAATATGATATCTTGCCAGCATATGTAAAAAATTGCGGGGATATTAACGATGAAACTATCTGGAATTGTAACAGTTCTTATGTCAGGAACGTTTTTGACAACATCAGCTAATGCGCTTGATATTACGGCTGATCAATTAAACAGCTTAACCGATCCAAACATCAGTTGGTCGGATTCTACCGGAACAGCCGTGCAAATCGGTGATCAAACTTTTTATTATACATACACAGCACCGGCAGGTTATGAGGAAACAACAACCAGTGTTGAAAATGCGAGTGTCGTGAATAAATTGTATATTGATAATTACATATCGGATAGTGAAGCTCATTTTGTGTCTGTTGTAAATACAGGTACCGAAGATATAGAGGTGCGCTCTGATTTTGTTAATAATACTAAGGAAGGGAATTATGCACTACCGGTATACGTCGATCCAGCGAGTGATGAAGATACACCAAGAGTGGCATATATCGGCGGTAATTTTATTAACAATGTCGTTACATCTACTTCCGGTTTAGGTGGAGCAATATATAATAGAGGGCGCGGAATAATTGATCAAATAGAAGGTAACTTTATTAATAACTCTGCTATTTCATCCTCAGCAAATGTGCATGGTGGAGCAATTGATAATCATGGAACTATAAATAGTATAAAGGCTAATTTTATCGGTAATCGAGGAGTAGCGGCAAATAGCTCAGCTCAGGGAGGGGCTGTCAACTCTAACGGCAATGATACGAATATCATTGGCTTAATTTATGATAGTAATTTTATTGGTAATGTAGCAGAATCAACAACTTCGTGGGCGCGTGGCGGAGCTTTATTTATCGGTGAAGTTGGCGAAATATTGAACTCTAATTTCCTTTATAACGAAGTAATCGGTGATGATGATTCTCGCGGCGGCGCTATATATTCAACCCGAAATCTCCAAATTACCGCAGACAACGGCACATCATTATTTGAGGGCAATACGGTTAACGGTGAATCGAATGCTATTTATATGTCCGGAGGAAGTTCCGGAACAAACCTCAATCTAACCGGTACGAATAAGGGTGTCATTACCTTTAATGATGATATTGACGGAAATAATTATAATATCAATATTCTCGGCGGAAGTGGCGGAGAGGTTGTGCTTAACCAAAATGTTGAACACTTTAACAACTTAAGCATTGGTGAAGAAGCAAATATGCATATGGGCTTGAACGCCAGCATTAGCGGTCAAAGCATGGTGTTCTCGGGTACCGGCGGATCTAAACCGACAATTACGGTTGATATCGATGTTGATAAGACTAATCAGACCATCAAATCCGGTATGATTACCTTGAGCGAAGAAGTCAGCGGAGATTATAATGTAATAGTTAATCCGAAAAACTCTGATATATATGACGGAGCATTTGTTACTTTCTTGGAAGCTTTGAACGATACCGACAGTACTGATGAGAACTTCCATGTAAGTCGTGTAATCGGAAATCCGTATATGATGGATGCAATATTAAATTATCAGGATGAAACCCAAGGTTCGACCTGGTATTTGGTGTATAATAAAGGTATTGATCCAGACCCAGATCCGGATCCTGATCCGGAGCCACGTCCTGATGTAACACCGGAAGTTATTGCCGGAGTTGGATTGCATGAAGCAGCAATTGAACAAACACGCAGTGTTGCCCACAATGTAAAAGGCAAGGTTGCAGCCGGACGTGAATTTTGCCCTGGTTGCGGATCTTATGATTATAAATGGGATGGCGAAAAGTTGCGCAACCTGTGGGTATTGGCGCAAGGCGAGAATGCCAATATAGAAAAGCCGGTAGACATGGAAGCCAAGATTTGGGGTGTTGAAGCCGGATTTGA
>JAEEYV010000031.1 GCA_016288295.1 Alphaproteobacteria bacterium | reverse complement strand
TGCTGCCAGAGCCCTTGAATTGTTTAATTCCTTAAACGGTGTCGCCGGTTTTAACGGTGTTGACAAACAACCGATAGAAATCTTTGAAGGGCTTCCGTTACTCAAAGGGCACAATTTTTATCCGCAGGATCTTACCGAACAAGAGTTTCAAGATATATTGATTGATATGCTGACTTCCGGAAAAATTGATGAGGTCAAAAAGATTTTGAGCGCGCGTACTATGGTTCGCCGTAACGGTGCAGAATTAGAGGCAATCGACTATACCGAATATTTTGCTAAAGATTTTTCGGCCATTGCCAATGAACTTGAAGTCGCCGCACATTATACGGATGATCACGCTTTTGAAGATTATCTCGGTTGGCAGGCGCAGGCACTTTTGCAAAACAATCCTGAAATGGACAGCTTAGCTGACAAGCATTGGGCCGTTCTGCAGGACTGTCCGCTTGAGTTTACCATCAGCCGCGAAAACTACGATGACGAAATCACACCTTCAGTCTATAACAACAAAGAACTTACTTCTCTGCTTGAGCAACACAATATCGAAGCGGTTTCAAAAGATATGCTCGGTGTCAGAGTAGGGCTCAACAACTTTGAAGGTACGGAGCTCATTTTAAAGTTTAAGCAATATATTCCCGTCCTTGCCAAGATGATGCCCTATCATGATCAATATCATCAATCTATTCTTGACGGCGAAAATCTCAAACAAACGATGATAGACGCGGATATTTTGGATCTTGAAGGTGATTATGCCCAATGCCGCGGTGGTATCACCACAGCGCAAAACCTGCCCAACAACGACAAACTGTCGGTAAAAACCGGAGGTGGGCGACGTAATGTTTATCACCGTCAGGTTCGTATGAGCGGCGACAAAGAAAAACAGCAAAAAATTCTGCAAAGACTGGTTTCTCCCGAACTCCATGCTTATTATGACAAAGAGGCTGACCACATTTTTGTCATCGGGCACGAAAACGGGCATTCTTTAGGCCCCAACAGCGAATATCAAAATGCACTTGGAAGTTATAAACACATTATCGAGGAACACAAAGCCGACACTATATCGCTGACTTTTATGCCTCAATACGTCAAAAACGGTGTTATTGATGCCGAAACTCTCAAAAAAGTCTATGTCAGCTACATTGTCGGCCGCATGTTTTTAAGCGCTCGTCCGCATAAAATGTTACCCCACCGCATGGGAGAGTTGATACAGTTCAATTATCTTTTGCAACATGGTGCAATCAGTTTCGACTCCAAAGGATTGTTGCATATTGACTTTGGTAAGCTTGAACCGGTCTTGCACACTTTGCTTGATGAGACGATTCGCATACAACTTTCAAAATCGCCCGACATGGCAGAAGAGTTTGTTAATAAATATACGGTTTGGACAGATACCTCCGAGCACATTGCCTCGATTCAGCGAGAACTTGGAATAAAACCGTACAAACGCATAATTCGCCATATCTAATATCGGTAAAACTGGCAAAAATCACTTGCATAGCTACCGTTTTTGACGCATTATAATCCCGAGAAGAACGAGGATTTTGAACGTTATGCTAAAAAAACTTATGAATGGGGAAATAAAACTTCGTGATACATTTTGGATGTTCGGTTTTTTAGGACTTCCTGTTCTTTCTTTTGTTACCAAAATTGTAGGTAGATTACTGGTTCACAAATTAGGTAAAACCTCTATTCTGGCTTACTTTGTAAGCATTGGCCGAAAAGTCGAGCTTTCAACTTCAATTTTAACGATTTTATATCTCTCACTGGCAGGCTTTCTCATTTTTTATTGTATTGCTTTGCTGTTGGGGGTTTGGAAAAGTTCAGCGGAATATGATCGTAGTTTGTGGTTCAGATATTTATCGCGAATTTTTATGGTAATAATGGTTTTTCTGGCACTCAAGGTTACATTTAAGTTATAGGAAATACTGATGAACAAGTTTTTACTTTTAGTTTCGTTATTGATTTTGGCTGGTTGCGTCGCCGGTGATTTTGGAGAAAAACGCCAACGCCTTTATGAAATGAACTCTGACAAAGAGATTTGTGATAAATATCCCGAACGCTGCATTAGTGGTGTATCTTGGTAGTTTTTAAGGTAAAATAATGCTCGAACCGCAGTTTATACATCTCCGTGTACATTCGGCCTATTCATTGCTTGAAGGAGCAATGAAAATGCAGGCATTGACTAAAAGAATTGCAGATATGGGTTTTCCTGCGGTTGCAGTTACAGATACTGCCACGATGTTTGGGGCCAAAGCTTTTTCTAAAATGGCTCCGCAAAACGGCGTTAAGCCGGTTCTTGGTACACAAATGTACTTGCGAAATCCCGACGCAGATGATGTCTTAAAATCTAAGGGGCGCATAGTCGAACCGGATAAAATTGTGCTGTTAATCCAAAATAAAACCGGTTATATGAACATCATTAAATTGATGAACAAATCCTACCTCGGCGGGTTGACGGGGACGGCAGAAAAGCCGCAAATTACTCTTCAAGATCTTGAAACTTATAATGAGGGATTGATTGTTTTGACGGCCGGTGCTGACGGACAAATTGGTCGCTTGATTTTAGAAAACAGGTTTCCTGAGGCTGAGGAATTAGTCTTAAAATTGCAACACATTTTTGGAAACCGATTATATATGGAAATTTCGCGCCTTGGCTTAGAAAAGGAAACCAAGACTGAACCAAAGTTTTTGGAATTGGCTTACAAGCATAACATTCCACTTGTTGCAACCAACGAAGCCCTATTTTTTGATGCCGAAATGTATGAGGCTCATGATGCATTAGTTTGCATTGCCGCCGGCGAGTATGTCGCCAATGAAAATCGTTTTCATTATTCTCCTGAGCAACGTCTTAAAACTGCTGATGAGATGGTTCAGCTTTTTGCTGATTTGCCGGAAGCAATTACTAACACCGTACAGATAGCTAAACGGTGTAACTTCTTGCTTGAATTTGTAGCTCCATTATTACCGATTTTTGAATGTCCGGAAGGCAAAACTCAAAACGAATATATTCGTGAACAAGCTCATATTGGGCTGAAACAGCGAATGGAAGCCAAGGTCTATTTTGAAGGTATGACCGAAGAACAAAAAAAAGAAATTGACGAAAGATATTATGCACGTCTTGAATATGAATTAAGCGTTATTGAAAAGATGGGTTTTGCCGGTTATTTCCTTATCGTGTCGGACTTTATTCGCTGGTCAAAAGGACACGGGGTTCCGGTTGGACCGGGACGTGGTTCCGGTGCAGGTTCTATTGTTGCATGGTCTTTGTATATTACAGATCTTGATCCGCTTAAACTTGATTTACTTTTTGAACGTTTCTTAAACCCCGAACGTGTAAATATGCCTGACTTTGATGTCGATTTTTGCCAAGAAAACCGCTACAAAACTATTGAATACGTTCAAAACAAATATGGTATTGATCATGTTGCCCAGATTATTACTTATGGCAAGTTGCAATCAAAAGCCGTAATCCGTGATGTTGCCCGTGTTTTGCAAATGCCGTATTCTCAAGCTGATCGCATCAGTAAAATGATTCCTCCGCCGGTTCAGGGCAAACAGCCAAGCTTGCAAGAGGCTCTTGATCAAGTTTCCGAGTTGGAAGAAATGCGTAAAAGTGACCCACAAATCAACAAGCTTTTTGAAATTGCCATGAAGCTTGAGGGGCTGTATCGTAATACCGGTATGCACGCCGCCGGAGTCGTGATTGGAGATAGACCGCTTGATCAGTTAGTTCCGTTGTACAAAGATCCTCGTTCCGACATGCCGGTAACCCAATACGATATGAAGTATATTGAGGAAACCGGTTTAATCAAATTTGATTTTTTAGGCCTAAAAACACTTACCACTATTAAAAAAGCTGTTGATTTAATAAAAGCAAATCATGGCGTAGAATTGGATATGGATAAAATTCCACTTGATGATAAAGCTACATATGAACTGTTGCAACGAGGAGATACGGCCGGTGTTTTCCAGTTTGAATCTGCCGGAATGAAAGATGTTCACAAACAAATCAAACCTGACCGTTTTGAAGATCTTATTGCTATTGTATCTTTGTATCGTCCTGGGCCTATGGATAATATTCCGAGTTATATTCGCCGTAAACATGGTGAGGAAGAAATTACTTATCTGCACCCCAAACTCGAACCGATTCTAAAAAATACTTACGGTATTATGATTTATCAAGAACAGGTTATGAAAATTGCTCAGGAATTAGCCGGTTACACCCTGGGTGGTGCTGACAAACTTCGTAAGGCTATGGGTAAAAAAATTAAGGAAGAAATGGTCAAACACCGTGTTATTTTCACTGACGGCGCAGTTGCCAATGGCATTGATAAAGACACGGCAACGGCAATCTTTGACCAGATGGAAAAATTTGCCTCATATGGCTTCAATAAATCGCATGCCGCAGCATATTCTCTTATTTCTTATCAAACGGCATATCTAAAGACACACTATCCGGTTGAGTTTATGAGTGCGACTATGACCATGGATATTATCAATACCGACAAGCTACAATTTTTCAAAGAAGAATGTACCAAAATGGGTATTAAAGTTCTACCTCCGGATATCAATAATTCCAGTTATGAATTTAGCGTTAAAGGCAACCAAATTCTTTATGCCCTGGCTGCAATTAAAGGTGTTGGTGAATCTAATATGAAAGCCCTGGTAACCGAGCGTGAAGCTCATGGCAAATTTAAAGATATCTCCGACTTTATCCATCGTATGGATATCAAACAAATCAATCGCAAACAACTGGAACAGCTCATCAAAGCCGGAGCTTTTGATGGTCTCGATAAAAACCGTGGCAAATTGTTTGAGAATATTGATAATATAATTCAACATATTAATTCTAGCTGTGAACTTAAGACCAGTAGCCAGGCCTCATTGTTTGGTATGGAGGAAATTAGTTCACAGGTAAAACTTAAAGATGCTCCGGATTGGCCGGAACTGGAAAAACTAAAACTGGAATCCGAAGCCATAGGCTTTTACCTTTCTGCCCATCCGTTAGACAGCTATCATGATGGTATGGAAAAACTCGGAGTAAGAAGTTGCAATACAATTTTTCGAGGATTGCAGGTCGGTGACAAGGTTCGTGCCAAACTTGCCGGTTGTGTAAGTTCATTCAAAAAACGCATTTCGCAAAAAGGTAATCAATTTGCATTTTTGGGACTTTCTGACAGCTCAGGGAGCTTTGAAGGGTTGATGTTTTCAGAAACACTTTCTCGCAGTGAAGAAATAATAAATTCAGGTTTGCCTTTATTAGCAAATGTTTCTATTGAAAAAGAAAGTGAGGAAGCAACTCCGCGCATTATGATCAATAGTGTTGAAACCTTAGATAAAGCGATCGCTGATATTTCTCACGGCTTGATAATTCATGTTAATAATATTGCCGCAGTCAGACCGCTACATGAAATTTTGCGCCACGATCAAAATGGTCCTAACAAAGTATATATAAAACCGGAAAATGATAATTGGGACATCAGAATTGAATTGTTCGGAGGATATGCCTTTGCGGATGAAAAGTTATTGAGTCAAATCAAAGCAATCCCAGGTGTTTCAACAGTAAAGGAGATATAGATGAATACTGAAAAATTTTTTCATTTTTTTGAAAAATTTGATAATTTCTTGAATCGCAAATCTGATAAATCTGTCGCTACGCATAAGCATAAGATTAGCATGAAGAATCTCATGTTACTCCCATTAAACCTTTGGGGAAAATCCGTAAAATATTTACTTTTACCATGTGCAATTTTTGCAACGATTATGACGCTGTTGTCTTTTGCATCACATCATAGTTTAATTTGTAACATGGAGACGATTACCGACAAATCTCCGTTTGTATGCCACCGTGGTTTAGATTTGCCAGATCTAATCATTTTATTGTTGAAGCTGTTTATTGTAGCTATGTTTTTAAGGGTTTGGTATACATCAACACTTAATCGCCGGAAAACACCAAATGCAGAGTCTTTATTGCCAACACTCCGAGATTTAAAGATGTTTGTTGCATTAATAGTTGTAATTTTAATTAATTGTTTGCCAATCATTTCTTTGGTACTACTTATTAAAAGAGTTCCCAATCCGGACTGGAGAATAGAAAGCCTCTATTTTGCGGTGGTTTCATGCGGTTTTTGGATTCCGATAGTTGCTATCCGTTTTTACAGCATATTTGCCTTTATTCTTGAAAGGCAGAAAACTCCTGGCATCAAATCATTCCTTACTGTCACCTCGGATCATACCATTGGCCTTTTATTTTCACTTTTCTTTGTTCTTCTTTATAGTATAATCATTATAACTTATTACCTTGTTAAAGCAGAGCAGGTTGTGCCAATCAATCCGTTGCTATTTGGTATTGTTGGTGATTTTTTCTACAATGTTATAATTTTGATAGTAGCTTCCCTGAGTGCATCATACCTCATATGTACCAAACAAGAGTTGTTTGATAATGAAAACAATGCCTAAACATTTTTAAACACACGTACATATCAGGCCATATAACATTACAGCATCTTGATAAGTTCGGCTATCAAGTCTAGCTTGTACACCTCTTCTGTTTCGTGTGTTTTAGGATAAGCTCCGACGGCATCCAAAGCCCAGATATTGGGTTGATTATTGGCAAATTGGTTGCCCAAAATAATTGCATTGGCATTGTTTCTTAATTTTTCTGCAAAATCCTTAGTTTCAGATACATTGTGTTTAATCAATCCGTCACGCTTACTGAACAATCTGCTGTACATAAATATTATAAATATCATTGCCAAAATTAATAGTGCTGAAACAGCTTTTATATATGCAGTCATTATCAAGGTAGCAATAACTATAAATACTATAGCAAATAACTTGGCTATAATCATTACAAACTTGTTATTAATCTTAGCAAATAAAATCAAACAATAAAAAGCTATTGTAATTGACGACGCAACCAAAATCCCAAATGTCTGCCAGATATCAACCTTCAAATAGGCAATAGCCAATTCTGTTAACAACAGCATCAAACCACTCAACAGCACATAACCTGCATTTAATTTCAGTAAAAGCCATTTCAATCTTTTATATGTGTCTTTTTCAATAAACTTTGATGCTTTGTTCAAACGTACAACATTATCATGTCGAACTACAAAAGTATTCTCTTTTTTGTTGAAAATTTGTTGCAGAGCCTTTTTGTGATAAGAATCTAAATTATTAAAATTATCACGACGTTTTGTTAACAATACATTATTGTCCTTATCTTTCATAATATTAATGATACCGCGTTTATACATATCAAGCAAAAATGCACCGAAAGATACTTTATCATAAATTCCTTTAAACAACATTCTATATAAAGTCGGTGTACGCTGAAAACTGATTTTTGCACTGTCTTTGGCCGATGAATCAATGTTTTTCCATGAGATAAGATACGCTCCCAAAATCATAATCAGACCGATTATAGCAAAAATCATTTCACCAAAGTCTTCAACAAACCACTTAAATTTCTTATTAAAATCGGGTTCAATAAATCCGGTCTTAGGAATACGTACCAACATAAACATTCCTTCGCCGGCTACCAGAGGTAACTCTGTTGTAAAGCCCAAACTTTTGGTAGCAAGGTCCATTGTAATAATAGTGCCCTCTTCCGTAATATCATTAGGTAGAAAACCTACCATCAAATTTTGCCCCAAAGCTTTAACATTAATTGGTAATCTTACAGTAGCAATAGCTTTAGTGACAACCAAATTCCAATAGCTTCCGGTTACGTCCCAATAAAATTCATTAAAATCCTTATAATACCATAATTTGCGATCCAAGATATAATCAAATTCATAAGTATATATACCCGGTTGTAGTGGAAACTGCTTTTTAGGCATAATCAAAAATCTATCAAAAGCATCTTTCAATTTATATTCAACGTCTGTTCCATTGATTTTAACACTGTTGAGATAGGGAATAACGCTGTTTTTAACTCCGTTTCGTGAAATCGAGTACTTTGGCAGGGCCTTGACCAAACCATATTTTAATTTTTGCCCGTTAGCTACGACCGTTACGGTATCTTTAATTCTTACAATACCATTGGGCATAATCTCAATCTTGCTCGACATATAAGGTATATGCTCTTTTGCCGGAGCAGTAACTTTTTGCCCGTTTGGCAATTCTACGCTGATTATATCAAATCCTAATGATTTTGCACTAAAACTACGTTGTTCCAAATCAAGTTCAGATTTTAATTTTGCATCTGATGGAGCTGGAGCCTGTAATTCTTCAATTGGTCTTGTATACTCATCCAATGTTACTCTACTTATTGCTTCTTCATATATTTTTTGAAAAGTTGATTTGCCGTCTTGGGCTTGTTGAGCAATATATTCATCACTATGTACAATTCCGATTCCCGAATTGAGTTCTATATCTTCCATATTACTTTTAATGGCAGTTTTGGCACGTTCTCTAATATATTCCTTAAGCTCTTCCTTATCTTGAGGAATCTCTGTATCATCTTCCTTAGGTAGCGGTTGAGAAATAGCTTGATTACTTTTAACTTTACTTATCTCCACAGGATCAATAAGCTCGCGAGAACCAGACCATACACTAGTTGCCCAAACGGCTACCGTAATGAAACATATTGCAAAAAAAAGTTTTCTCATAAAATACAGCCCTTGTTAACTAATCGGATATATTTGATAATATACAATCTAGTTATTAAAAAAATGTTAGAAAGGATAATATAATGCAAAAATCTAAAATTGCGGCTGTAGTATTAGGTGCCGGCAAAGGAACTCGCATGAAATCCGACTTGCCCAAAGTTATGATGCCTCTGTGTGGCAAACCTATGATACGTTACATTATTGATGCTATGGAAGAAATGAATGCCGATAAAATTATTACCGTGATTGCTCCGGACGGAGATTTGGTAAAAAAAGAAGTTTTTCCTCATCCGACTTGTGTTCAGGCGCAACAATTAGGTACAGGCAACGCTGTATTGTCAGCAAAAGATGAACTCAAAGGTTTTGATGGAGATGTCCTGGTTATTTTTGGTGATAATCCGATTACAACTGTTGCGACTTATCGCAAAATGATTGCCAAACGAGATGAAGGATATGCAATAGTTGTGTTAGGCTTTACGCCCGAAGATGCCGCCCGCTACGGACGTCTCAAAATTGAAAATGGCGAGTTGGTAAAGATAGTTGAATTCAAAGATGCAACAGATGAAGAAAAAAATATTAAACTCTGCAATTCCGGTATTATGTGCTTTGATGGCAAGACCATGTTTGATATTTTATCAAAAATCGGTAATGACAATGCCGCTAAAGAATATTATCTTACAGATGCAATAGCCATTGCTCGCTCAAAGGGATTAAAATGTGCTGTTGTTGAATGTTCGGCAGAAGAAGTCGCCGGTGCCAACACCCGAGAAGAGCTACTGCTATTAGAAAGTTTCTTAAAGAAAAGACAAGGGAATAAATAATTGTTAAAATTTATAAAAAATCATTGGTTCGGCCTCATAATTTCGATTCTGTTCGGATTATTTTTAATTGAATATTTTCTGGTTATGTTTGCCCCTCACGTTGATAGTCAAAATCGAGGATTTGTCCCATGTACGGCTCATATGGCAACCCAAGTTGAAACTTGTCATAAACGTAAATCATGCATATTGAGAGCTGTATATGATAACTATGTGTGTGATGGTAAAGTCATACTTACAGGTTTTTCTGACTGGATAAAAGGTCAACAACCTCGTCCGTGGAGTAATTATATGTTTGAACCGGAAATTCTAAAAGAAGAAATGGACGAAGACCTAAAAGAATATTATCGCGAAAATCCAAATATTGATGATGAAATGGCAGAAATCATACAAAAACACGAAGAATTGGAGAACACACAAAATGAAGAATAAAAATTTGCCGGCATGGGATTTGTCCGATCTGTATAAAGGTATTGACGATCCCAAAATCAATACAGACCTAGAAAAATACGGACGTTTTTGTAAAAACTTTGCTCGTAAATATAAAGGACAACTAAATAAGATGTCTGCTGCTGAAATTGCTAAAGCTCTGCAAGACTACGAAAAGGAAATATCTTCTGTCGGAAAAATAAGCGGTTTTGCATATTTAAATATGATTACACAAATGAAAAATCAAAAGGCAGTAGCTTTTTACCAAAGTATCAGCGAAAAACTTACAGATTACGGCAAGCCTATGGTATTTTTGAGTTTAGAAATTAATTCATTGCCGGATAAAAAAATATCAGAGTGGCTTAAAGATAAAAAAGTATCGTTTTATCGTCCGTGGTTGGAAAGGGTACGTCGTTTCAAAAAATACGAATTATCAGAGCCGGTAGAAGAAGTCCTGCTTGAAAAATCAATTACCTCATCAAGTGCATGGGTAAGACTTTATGAAGAAACGTCATCAAAGCTTGTTTATACGGTCAATGGTAAAAACTACAACGATGCCGAAATCTCAAAACTCTTGCTTGATAAAGATTCAAACCTCCGCCACGCGGCCGGAAAAGAAATTAATCGTGTTGCTAAGGAAAATGCGGATCTTTTTACGTTTATATATAATATGATAATCAAAGATAAAGCCATTGAAGACGAAAAACGTGGTTTTAAAGCACCTGTTTCATCACGCAATATGAGTGAAAATGTTAGTGATAAAACAGTTGATGCCTTGGCAGAAAGTGTGCGTGCTAATTATGCTAATATTGCGCACCGTTTTTATAAGCTAAAGGCTAAATGGCTTAAAACGAAGAAAATTTCATACTGGGATCGTAATGCTCCGTTATCTTTCAGCAAAGATATAGAATATAGTTGGGACGAAACAGTAAAGTTGGTCCTCGATGCTTACAAACAATTTTCTCCCAAACTTTATAATATTGCTCAAGATTTTTTCACTCATAATTGGATTGATGTTCCGCCTCGTGACGGCAAACGTAGTGGTGCATTTTGTGCTCCGGTAAATGCTAAAGATCATCCCTATCTTATGCTTAATTTTACCGGCAAACAAAATGATGTTTTAACTTTGGCTCATGAGCTTGGGCACGGTTGCCACCATCAGACCAGAACCCAAAACGGAGAACTTAATGAATATTCTCGCATGACAACCGAAGAAGTAGCCTCCGTATTTGGTGAGATGATAACGTTTCAATCAATGGTCAAAAAAATGCCTGATAATGAGCAGAAGCTGGCGCTTATTGCTTCTAAAGTCAGTGATATGATTAATACTGCGATTCGCCAAATTGCTTTTCACTTTTTTGAAACTCGCGCCCATGAAGAACGTCACAAAGGTGAACTCAGCACTGACCGTCTAAATCAAATCTGGCAGGAGGAAATGCGTTCAAGCCTTGGTAAATATGTTGATGTTGGTGATGATAGCGCATACATTTGGTCGCAGGTCGGACATTTCTTCTTTTTACCGTTTTATGTTTATGCATATTCTTTTGCAGATTGTTTGGTCAACTCACTTTATCAGGTCAGCCAAGAGGGCAAAATAAAAGATTTTCCTGATAAATATATAGAAATGCTATCAAAGACGGCTGTTACTGATTATAAAGTTTTACTTTCTCCGTTTGGTCTTAACCCGGAAAAACCTGATTTTTGGAATAAGGGATTAGAGTTAATCAGTAGTTACATCGACGAACTAGAACGTCTTGATAAAAAACTTAAACTGTAAAGCATAAAAAAGACCGCATTGTTTGCGGTCTTTTTTACTACAAGAACAGCTCTTTAGTAATTTTCTTTGATTCGGATAAATAGTCATCAGCAGCGGTATCGCTTCCCAGATATGCCTGCTGAAAACTCGTTATCACAAAACCAAACGGATTTTTAAGCAAAATTTCATTTTCTGTTTTTTCCTGATCCATATAATCAATATTCATTGTTGCCCGCCAAATACCGACAATTGGCTTTGCTTTTTGCGACATATAATCCAAAGTGCGAAATTGAGCCTGCCATACTCCTCGCGTTACATTTCGTATCCAATCAATTTCAACATTTCGAACCATATTTTTGCTTTTAAACTGCTCCATATTGTACGCAAGTTCATATTTAGCAAAATCACCATACACATTTGGAGACGACATCCAATACAAATACGAACCATTTCCCCATCGTTTAGCTAGTTCATCATAATCATGAGTTATGGTGTAGCGCATCATGATATAGTTTGTTATATGTTCTTCAGTAATTAAATTTTCTAACGGATACTTCATCTCTGCCGGTTCCATCCACCCGATTTGACTGAAATAACGATCAATATAAAACAACCTCGGGGTACTGCTTTTTTGGGGTAACATAACATAAAGTGACAGAGCCAACATCATATTTACACAAATGGATAAACAAGTAAAAATAACCAAAAACCGTGATGTCCACAAATACCGCCTTTCAGGCATAGCTGCGACATGCACTCTTTCCGGATAAAACCCCAGTTTATCAGGGCTTTCTTTTTCTTTATATTTAAAAACTGTTTTAAAAATATCAAACATCGTTTTTGTTCTACCATCTTTTCTTTTTTTTCATTTTATACATAAAAGTAGATAAAAGCAAATAAATACTATTTTTTTTGAAAAATTTGGTGTAAACCTGCAAATAGATTATAGTACCAAGAAGGGTTAAAATATAATGAAAAAGCTATTGATACCATTGTTTATCTTTGTTTTATTGTTATCATCATGTATGCACCACCACAGGAAGGCATCAGCTCCTGCCATAGAGGTTGAAAGGGCTCCGGCTCCGGCATCTAGTGTAGCAACTGTTGCATACAATCCTGAAGCGGCTGTTTATAACGAATGGGACCGAGCCGTCAGAATAGACACAGACGTACAAAATATGTTTGTCAGCACTCCCCGTAAACTTGAAAAGCCGATTGATATGTATATGGCAATGGCTTTAGCTTTAAAATATAATTATACTCGTCGCTTGATTAATTATGAAGACAGCTTGATTCGTGCCGGTTCTTCTCCGGTCAGTCGCCTGCCTGAAATTGTCAGCCATGCCGGTTATATCAACCAAACCAACTCTTCAGCCATTAGTCCTGATTTGAAAGTAGCATGGAACGTTTTGGATATGACCATGGTTTATTGTCAAACTCGTGATGCTGATTATAAATCCAGCGTAGCTTTTGAAGAGAGCCGCAAAGTAATTCACAACATTTTGCAAGAGGCACGAAGCCTTTACTGGAGGACATTGGCCGCTCAAAAATTATTGCCGGTTACCGACGATATGATTGAGTTTATGACTCTTGAAGTTGATGAAATGAACGCTACGGCCAAACAATTATCTGAAAAGAATGAGCCGCAACCGGTTGATTTGTTGGTCAAGAAAAGACAGTATATGGAGGCCATCAAAAAACTTTCTTCTCTCAAGCGTGATTTGGAAACTGCTCAAACTCGCCTTTCTAGCTTAATGGGAATGCATCCGTCGACCGAATATCAACTTGTTGGTTCTGAATATGGTAACTTTGAGCTTCCAAAAATCAAGACCAGCCTTTCTGATTTGGAATGGCTAGCCCTCAACAATCGTCCGGAACTCCGGGAACACGACCTTGGAAACAATCCGCAAGATCTCAAGCTGATTATTCAAGAGTTCCAACAGCCGACGGAAGCTGAATACAAGAGTGATCCAGAACATTACAATCGTATGTGGTCTAAACAAGCAAAAGAGATTGGTTACAGCATTTATGAAGATGTAAACAATCCCAATGTTAAAGATTTAGCTGTTCTGCGCCGTCAACGCATGTCCTCACTTATTTTGAGTCAGGTATATACCGCATGGGCTCAATACATGTCTGCAGTTGAGGACTACCAGATCAATATGGAAATAGCCAATACTTCAGAAAATATTGCTGAAGATTTTACTATTGCTAAGGGCACAAAAGATGAAAAAGCCCAGCTTGAAGCTGCCCGCGCTATCGGTGATGAGGTCAAAGCCTTTAAATCTTATGCTGATTTACAAGACAGTTTAGGCAATTTATATGTTTCTCTTGGACTTGATGCAATACCTTATTATATGTTGAATGAAAAACCGTCAAAGATAGCAGCTTATTTAAATAAGAGTATGCAACGTTGGGGGAAAGGTGATTTTATGCCTGATAGCCGTCCTTATTTATCGCAAACTCCGACAAAGCGTCCGCCGGTCAATCTTTCTTCATCTGAACGCCTGCCTGACATCAAGGTTGAAACCGGAAAACGCTTGCGAGTAGTCATTCCGCAGGATTTGATCGACCGCATGAATTTTAAAGGAGAAGTCAAGAGTTATTCAAGCCTTGCCGATGATACTCCGCTTCCCAGATGGCTGTCATATAATGAGAATACCTATACTCTTGAAGGCGTTCCCATGCCCGGACAAGAAGGTATTTATTATGTAAAAACTTACTTTATAGATGAGAGTAAGAATATTGGTTATACATCTTTCAAAATAAAAGTTGTTGATGTTTTTGTTCCATCAATGAACATAACCGGTCAAACATCAGATTCTTCTGCAGTTGTACTCAAACGCTGCATTGGTTCTCAATGTAATGACAATTATATATCGTCGAGTGCATCGGGAGGCAATGTTAAAACCTCAGCCCAATAGGTTTGAAAGGTTAATACGCCAACAGCCTCCCTATGGGGAGGATGTTGGTTTTGTTCATGTTGTTGCATTTTCAACGTATTCCTGCAATGTTGCTTCGTTGACAGGACGAGGTATTGAGGCCAGAAAATTTTTGACCTCAACCAAGCGAATAGCCTTCCGAACGACGAATTTTAGCTTGTAATCTAACGCACCAAGAGTATAAAGCTCACTTAGTATAGGAAGAGACTGTTCTGCCGGCCACTTCTCAAACATATGCCACTGAAGCTTTGGTGAAAAAGGATTCCCAAAAAATACACCGCGTTGATCTTCGCGTGCTTCCTCCATCATTTTGGTTACCAAATCAAACAAATCTTCTGTAGAAAAAACAACAAATTCATCTTGTATTTTATTGTCTATCCTTAGCCAACGAACAGCATACTCACACATTACTTCATAAGCATCGTGAGGAGGCAAAGTTTTGCAAATATCCACTCCACGCTTATCACGAAGCCACAAACCGTCTTTGATAAGATCTATCAATTTTTGCTTTAGCTCATCTTTTGGTAAGGAAAGCAAGTTGCTCCACTCAGATCCTGTTATAATTACAGATTTTGCCATAATTTTAAGTAATATTAGTTAATAATAGAATTAATTGCTGACACTTTAACATAAACCAATGTTTATGTCAATCTGTTTTTGTCAATATTTTTCGAAAAACACAAAAATGAATCATGCGCCAATACAGTTTGTAGACTTAAATAACCAGTCATCCCTCGTTTTCGTTAGAAAATGTCCAGGGATCTTCAAATTTTTAAGAAACAAACCAAAACACCTCCCGAGTTTTTGGGGAGGTGTTTGTTGGTTACTTGTTTATGAGAATATATTCTACCAAGCGTAATTCAAGCCTGCACCAATTCCCATCGCGTCATAGCTTGAACCAAAGGTATAATTAGCCCAAGCATAGGCTGACAATGCATCTGTAAAGCCATAACGTCCGCCGACTTCAATACGTCCTAATGTCTGATCATGGTATGTATCTGCTTTTGACAGTCCGGTAATCAATACACTGTCATCATCCGTCAACGTTTGGATTACACT
>JAEEYV010000030.1 GCA_016288295.1 Alphaproteobacteria bacterium | reverse complement strand
ATTTCATCTAGCTAACAAAAGAAAGTCTCATTGTGTCTCCTTGAAAAAACTGCATTAGAGCAGTTTTTTCTTTAGCCACCCTCCGGGTACGCCATTTTAAAAGCCCTGTGTAAAAACAGGGCTTTTGCGTGCCGTCGGGGCGAACCCAAGGTTCGTTCAATTCCGACTATATCTTTTGTTGCGCTTCGATTTCATCTAGCTAACAAAAGAAAGTCTCATTGTGTCTCCTTGAAAAAACTGCATTAGAGCAGTTTTTTCTTTAGCCACCCTCCGGGTACGCCATTTTAAAAGCCCTGTGTAAAAAACAGGCTTTTGCGTTCCGTCGGGGCGAACCCAGGGTTAAACAATAAATGTCATCTCTCCAAAAGCGTAAGTCTTTTGGTCAAGCGATCTTCAATTTTTTTAAATTTGTAGATCCCTGGACGATTTTGCAAGCAAAATCGAGGGATGGCTGTTTAGAAATGTCATTCCTCGCATGGCGCGGCGCGTCCGTGCGTCAAGGAATCTTGGCTTCAGTGCTTTGCACTGCTTCAATATTCTTAAAAAATTTGTAGATCCCTGGAATTTTTCGACAAGTCGAAAAATAGGGATGACTGTTTTTTATTTTAATGACAATAAACAGCTTGTCATGCCTCCGAGGACAAGTGTCCGAGGTCAAGGCATCTTCAATATTCTTAAAAAACTTGTAAATCCCTGGACGATTTTGCAAGCAAAATCGAGGGATGACATTTGTCTTTTTCACCATAAACGATGGTTTATGGTGATGAGCGAAAAGGACAAGATGATGTGCTTATATTTGGGGTTAACTAATTGTAAAACTTTATATTTTATACTTGACCAACATTGACAAAAAGAGTTGATTTAAACCATCATTTATGGTAGTATGATGGTATATTTTGTTGTAAGGGAGGTACAAAGATGAGTAAAATTGGTGATAAAATAAAGGGTCTTAAAAATAAAGCTAAGAGAAGGGCAAGGCAAGCTGCAATAGTGGGGGCAGCGACATTTGCGGTGGCAGGTGGCACAGCTTGCTCTAATAATGGTGAAAATAAAAGCGAGAGCCCTAAAGGGTATATTGAATACAAAAATGATGAGGGTAGTAATCTTGATTATTCTACATGGCCAGATAGTGCTAAATTCAAGAGCAAAAGAGTTGAGGAAGGTGATAGTATTGATGGGCATCCGGTATTAAAGCCTGGAAAAGAGGGCAAACCAGATTCAGTGCTAGTAGAAACAAAGAGCGAAGGTACAAAGAAAAGTGTAAAATATATGCCAGTTGATGCTGGAGATGAATTGCAGTATGGAAAAAGTACTCTGATACAAACGGATGCAAAATTTGGATGGAAGAAAGGGCGAGTGATTGCTGATACGACTTATACTTATGATGAAGATGGAAAACATATGCATGTCAACAAAAAAGAAGAAGGCGGTAAATGGGAAGAAGTTACCCCGAAGACAAGCGTAAGAAAACTGTCCTATAAAGTAAAACCTAAAGAACGTGATTAGTGGTTTGAGATTCAATAGCCCCCTTTGACTGTGATCGAAGGGGGCTTGTTTGTAATGATTAAGCGGCTTTAAATAAATCCTTTATTTTGTTGAAAAAGCCTTTTTCCTCAGGTTGGCAATTAGTTTCACCGGAGATAGTGCGGAATTCTTCCAGTAACTCTTTTTGCCGTGCGGTGAGATTGACCGGAGTTTCAACTTTTATTTCAACCCACAAATCGCCATTGGCGGTCGAGCGCAAGCGAGGCATTCCCTCTCCTTTAATGCGTAAACGATGTCCGTTTTGGGTGCCGGTAGGGATTTTGAGTTCAATCTTACGACCGTCAACTGATGGAATTTCTACTGTTCCGCCTAGTGTGGCGCAGGTCATAGATACGGGGATTTGAGCATATAGGTTTTCACCCTGGCGTTCATAAAGTTTATGTCCACGAACACTAACAAAAACGTATAAATCACCGTTTTGTCCGCCACGAAGACCGGCAGCACCCTCTCCGGCAATGCGGATTCGAGTTCCATCATCAACACCGGCAGGGATTTTGACTTTGAGTTCTTTTTTGAAATTAACGAATCCATTACCATGGCAATCAGGGCATGGATCGGTAACTTTGCGTCCGCTTCCGCGACAGTCAGGGCAAACGGTTTCCATAATCATAAACCCGTGTTGTTGACGAACGTGACCGGTGCCTTTGCAAGTTGAGCATTGAGGGGCTTCTTTGCCGTCTTTTGTTCCGTGAGTGTGACAGGTTTCACAGCCTTTGGTAGTGTTGAATGAAATGTTTTTTTCAAGTCCAGAATATGCTTCCTCAAGTGAAATTTCCAAATCATAACGAAGGTCATCTCCGTTTTGGGCAGCGGAAGCCTTACGGCGAGATTGTCCGCCTCCCATAAAGTCAGAAAAGACTTCGGAGAAAATGTCAGCGAATCCACCGGCACCACCAAAATTGAAATCAAACGGATTAGCGCCTCCGCCTTGTTCGAAAGCGGCGTGTCCATAGCGGTCGTAGGCGGCACGTTTTTGTTCGTCTTTCAAGATTTCATAAGCCTCGTTTATTTCCTTAAACTTGGTTTCGGCCTCGGCATTACCGGCGTTGCGGTCGGGGTGGTATTTCATTGCAAGTTTGCGATAAGATCTTTTGATTTCTTCCGCAGATGCTGTTTTTGATACCTCAAGTGTTTCGTAATAGTCTTGTTTGCTCATAATGTTGTCCGCAAAATTTTGTTAACTTGCATACTATTTAGTTTTTTTGAAAGCAAAACGCAAGTGTTTAATTAAATAAAAAGAATACCCGAGTGTGCCTCGGGTATTCTTACGCTTTGTAAAGAAAAATTATTTTGCCAGTTGTGCAGCAACTTCGGCAGCAAAATCTTCTTCTTTCTTTTGAATGCCCTCACCAAGTTTGAAGCAAACAAATTCTTTAACTTTGATGTCTGTGCCAAGTTCTTTAGCGGCATCGGCAATAACCTGTTTAACTTTTTTATCAGGATCCATGATGTAGGCTTGCTCTTCAAATACAACTTCGTCGTAGTATTTTCTGATGCGACCCTCAACCATTTTTTCAATGATGTTTTCAGGTTTGCCGGAAGCTTTGGCTTGTTCGCTGAAAATGGCTTTTTCACGCTCAACAGCTGCTGGATCAACAGCAGCAATGGTTTGGAACAACGGGCGAGAAGCAGCGATGTGCATAGCCAAGTGTTTGCCGAGTTCTTGTAATTTTGCTTTGTCGGCAGATGATTCAATGGCTACCAAAACACCGATTTTACCCAAATTGTTACGCGCAACATTGTGAATGTATGAAGCAATAACACCGTTACTGACTTCTACCATTTGAGCACGACGTAAGGTCATGTTCTCACCGATTTTGGCGATGAGGTCGGTCAAGCGTTCTTCAAAAGTTTTGCCACATTTCGGGCAGTTGAAAGTTTTCATTTCGCAAACGTCGCCATGGCTGGCCAATGCAACGAGAGCGGCATCTTCAACATATTCTTGGAAGAGGTCGTTTTTAGCTACGAAGTCGGTTTCCGAGTTGACTTCAACAATAGCACCTTTGTTGCCATCAACAGCAACAGCTACCAAACCTTCAGCCGCAATACGGCTTGATTTTTTCGCAGCGGAAGCCAGGCCTTTTTTACGAAGCCAGTCGACAGCTTGTTCCATATCACCGTTGGTTGCTACTAAAGCTTTTTTACAATCGAGCATACCGGCACCGGTTGACTCTCTCAAATCTTTTACCATAGAGGCAGTAATTTCGCTCATTAATTTTTCCTCAAAATAGTGTTTGAACTGAAATGGCGATATTTTAGCAAAATAAAATACCGCCATTTGGTTATTTTTACCGCGTGCGGCTAATTATTTAGCAGCAGCTTTTTTCTTGGTAGCGGTTTTGGTCGTTGCAGTTTTTTTGGCAGCAGCGGTTTTTGTTGTTGTTTTCTTTTCAGCTGCAGCTTTTTTAGTTGTTGTAGCTTTTTTCTCGGTAGTAGCTTTCTTTGCAGCAGTTTTCTTTTCTGCCGGAGCTTCTTCTACTTCAGCTTCAACTTTTGTTTCTGTAGCTGGTTCTGCTTCTTCTTTTTTGGCGGCTTTTTTGCGAGCCGGTTTAGTTTCTGCCACGATTTCATCAACCTTAACGCCTTGAGCGGCAATTTCTGCTTGAATACCATCAAGTACAGCAGATGACAGCAGTTCGCAATAGAACTGGATAGCGCGTACAGCGTCGTCATTGCCCGGAACGGGAAAATCGACCAAAGTCGGATCAGCGTTAGTATCGGCAATGCCAATAACAGGGATACCAAGCTTTTTGGCTTCTTTAATAGCCAAATCTTCTTTAGGCATATCAATAACAAACAATAAGTCAGGTTGCCCGCCCATGTTCATAACGCCGTTTAATTCTTTGGCTAATTTTTCTTGTTCTTTTTTAAGATTAAGAAGTTCTTTTTTGGTGTATCCGTCTGTAGAATCATTTTCAAACATTTCGTTTAATTTGTTCAAACGAGAAATTGATTTGTAAACGGTTTTCCAGTTGGTTAACATTCCGCCGAGCCAACGGTAGTTAACGTAATATTGTCCGCATCTCTCAGCGCTTTCTTTAATAATGTCCTGAGCTTGTCTTTTGGTGCCAACAAACAAAATTTTACCACCATTGGCTGCAATTTCACGAGCGGTATTAAGAGCTGTGTAAAGCATCGGGTAAGTTTGTTGAAGGTCAATGATGTGAACATTATCTTTTTTGCCGTATATATATTCGGCCATTTTCGGATTCCAGCGACGAGCGTGGTGTCCGAAGTGTACGCCATTTTCAATCATCTGGCGAATAGTAAATTTTGGAAGACTCATTTTATATCCTTTTGTTTTCCGGTTAAACCTCCGCAGACTGTCGGCTTAAAAAAATTTAAGCACCGGAGCGATAATTTGAAGTCAAACCTCGCTGGTCTGCGTGTGTGATTAATTAAAGTTGCGGACCTCAACCATTTGAAGTCCGCTGTCTTTTTACAACAAATTTGTAATTTGTAAAGAGTTTTTTTGAACTATTTTGCTGTTTTTGAATTGATAAACTGATTTAGGGCGTCAGTAACGTGTAAAACCGTAGTTTCAACAGCCTCATCTTTGGTTTCAACAATAATGTCAGCTTCTGAATAGTAGGGGTATTCTTCACCGATATATTTTTCAAGTTTGTTTTTGAGGTGCTCATCATTGCCTTTTAGAAAGGGGCGATGTTTGCGGCCATAGGTGCGATGGTAAAGGGTGTCGACATCAGCTTTGAGCCAGACGGTTATGGCGTGTTGCTTGGCCAAGTCACGAGTTTGTTGCGGAATAAATGAACCGCCTCCTGAAGCAAGTACGCAGGGTTGTCCTTGAAGAAGGCGGTGCATAACTCGGGTTTCTCCGGCGCGATATTCTTCTTCGCCAAAGCATTTGAGCACATCAACCAATGGCAGACCGGCAGCTTTTTCAATTTCCTGGTCGCCATCAACAAAGGGTAGATCAAGCTTTTTGGCCAAACGCTTACCAACGCTGGTCTTGCCACTACCCATTAATCCGACTAATAAAATTATTTTGTTAATTTGCATTGTTTTTAATCTTTATTTCAAATATTATAGCCATAATATAAATAGTTTAAATTTTATCAATCTTTTTTTGAAGAAAAGGGTAAGTTTATGTTAAATCGTAAAAAAAATTATACTTGGGTATATGTTTTGGGTGTTTTGGTTTTGGCCGGATTAGTTTGGTTGATGTCGAGAGAAATGCCTTTTAATGAAGAAACTGTTGAACAGCCGTTGGAAAGAACACTTACAAAATAATGGCTAGCAATGTAGAACTCTTTTTGGATATGATGGCGGCCGAAAAAGGGGCGGCAATAAACACTATTGAGGCATATCGCCGGGATTTAGTGCAGTTTTGTGATTTTATAAGAAAAGATGAGCAGACTGCTGAGAGCACAGATATAAATAATTTTGTTGCTGATTTGGGCAGCAGGAGTTTAAGCCCTAAAACAATTGCACGTAAATTATCGGCAGTTAGAGAGTTTTATAAGTTTTTGTATATTGAAAAAAAAATACAAGAGAATCCGGCGGCGAATATTTTGTCGCCACGACAAGAAAAACCGTTGCCAAAATTTTTAACTCAGGCAGAAATAAAAAGCCTTGTTGAGGCTGTTGTAGAAAAAAAAGATTTTTCCGAGCATCGGCTGAGTGCGATGTTAAAACTGATGTATGCTTGCGGTTTGCGAGTGTCAGAATTGGTAAATTTGCCGGAAAATTGTATTAATTATGATATGAAGCAAATTATTGTGTTCGGAAAAGGAAGTAAAGAACGAAAAATTCCGGTTGCCGAATCGGCGTTGCGAGAAGTGGCAGAATATGCAACATATAGAGATATTTATCTTAATGGGCAAAAGTCACCGTGGTTGTTTCCATCAAAAAATGCCAAGTCAGGACATATAACTCGTGATGCTTTTTTTAAGAATCTGAAAAAACTAGCAGTGAAAGCCGGTATTTCTCCAGCAAGGATTTCGCCGCACGTGTTGAGACATTCGTTTGCAACGCATCTGCTCAATCATCATGTTGATTTGCGTAGCGTGCAAAAAATGTTGGGGCATGAAGATATTACAACTACGGAAATTTATACGCACATTGTGTCAGAAAAGTTGCGTGAAGAAGTACGCAAAAATCATCCGTTGGCACAGAAAAATAACTAAATCAACTGTGATAATTCAAGGAACTTTTGTGGTGAAACTTCTTCGGCACGAGCTGTCGGATTGATGCCGATTTGTTCAAGTTTGGCGGTAATGTCTTTAATCGATTTTAAACTTTGGCGCAGCATTTTGCGGCGTTGTCCGAATGCAAGAGCAGTGATTTTTTCTATTTTAGTAATTTCCTCCGTATTAATCGCGGTATCAAGAGGTTGAAAAAGCAGCACGCTTGACCAGATTTTTGGAGCGGGGGTAAAGCATTCGGGGTTTAAGTCAAATATTTTTTTTATTGAGCAAGTAAGTTGGGCAATTATTGAAACACGTCCATAATCTTTGTTGTGTGTAGGAGCCATAATTCTTTCCGCAACTTCTTTTTGAAACATTAAGGTGAGAGCGGTATAGTTTTTGATTTGGCAAAGCCATTTAAGTAACAAGGGAACAGAAATATTATAAGGAAGGTTGCTGATAATTTGACGTGGTGCAGATATATTTGCAACAGGGTCAAAAAGCAGTGCGTCACCGTTAACTATATCCATCGGCGTATCGGTTTCGACTTTCAGATCTTCCATGATTTTGATACAGCGCGAATCCATTTCTACAACGGTCAGAGACTTAGGATTTGCACCGAGAATTGAACGCGTTAATCCTCCTGGGCCGGGACCGATTTCAATAATATTATGATTTTTGAAATCAGAAATATTTTGCTGTGCCAAACTCAAGCGGATAATTTTGTCGGTGATGTTGCTGTCGAGCAAGAAATTCTGCCCGAGGGACTTGTTAGCAAGTAGCCCATAAAATTCAACCGTTTCACGTAGAGTTGGCAGCATTATTATTCCTTGAGTTCTATTGAAGCGCGTTGACGCAGATATTGCAGGTGACGTGCCGCCAAACGTTCGGTCTTTTGACCTTGTAACATTTCCGATATTTCAGCAGTTGTAGGTTCGGGCAATTTGTCTTTGGCCGGATCAAACTTCTTTTCAACTTTTAAAATGTAGTAAGAATCGTTGTAGAGAATCGGGTCAGAAACTTGTCCTGAAGACATCTTTTTTAAAACATTGTCGAGCGGTTGCGGAAGTTGTCCCTCATTTACCCAACCAAGACGACCACCACTGGCAGAACTTGGGCTTTGTGAAAACTGGGCTGCATACATTTCAAAACGAGGGTCTTGGCGCAATGTGCGAGAAAGATCGTTGATATCACGAGCATTTTTGCGATCAATAACAATTTCTGATACCATATATTTTTTCTTGTTCATGTCTGCTTTGGTTGCTTGCAGGGCTTCTTGAATTTCGATTTCAGTAATGGTGTCATTTGCGGCTTTGTTGCGGATTAAACGAACCCAAGATAAATCACTTTTCATCTGCTCACGAAAGATTTTTTCACTAACTCCGAATTCAGCTAAATCTCTCTTCAGGTTACTTACTGTTGATTTGTTGTTTTTTACAAAACTTGCAATAGCACTATCTATTTCTTGTGGAGTAACTTCGATTTTGTTATTTATTGCATCCTGCAATTTTAATTTTTCATCAATTGTGTTTTGCATGACCTTGTTGACGATTAAAACCTTTGTTTGTGAATTGTAAGGAATACCGGTCGTCATACAAAAAGCACGAACACGATTGTTAATGTCTTCTGTCGTGATAATTTCACCGTTGACAGTAGCTAAAATACGAATATTGCCCGTATATGGTTTTGGCTTTTTAATTGAAGGAGGTAAAGCCGGAGCTTGGGGGCGTGGTTCGTCTTTTACCGGATTTTGAAAAACAGCGGATGGTTGTTCCGATTGAGATGCAGCTCTTTCGTCATAGTTATAATCAGGAGCAAAGCTCTGTATAACTTGCGCTTGTGCCGGAATTGATACCATTAAACTAATTGCTAAAGTAAATATTTTTTTCATATCAAGCTCCTTTATTCTGAACCAACACTTCCCAATGTTTTGAGAAGAAATGTAACCGAAAATTCGTAGCCGTCATCATAATCGGGATCGGTAGAATTATACTTATGAGTGTTAAATATAAGTTTAAAACATTCATCTTCATAAATTAATCTGCCGCCGTGTTCGAGAGATTTACGGTCTTTTTTGCTTAAGTTTTGACGGTTGTAAATTGATAAACTCCAATCGCGAGATAGTTTTGCGTTGATGGCGGTATAAAGTTCTTTTCTTTCTTTATAATCGTCAAAGAAATATAATCCAGAATCCGGAGCATTTTTGTTGCGTCCGCTGATAGAAATAAATGAAATGTACGCTGACAACATGGATGTTCCGACACGGGAATTTATTTCACTGTATTTAATGTTAAAGTTGTTTTTATCAAGGCGAAAACGATAGTTAAAATCAATATATGAATTCGGTGCGGCAAAGATGCGACCGACATAATCGCTGAAATTAGAGTCATTACCAAGACTGCGGTTAAAACTTTCATTGTCGTTGAGGTAGTAACTTTGACCAAAAAATGAAGATGTGCGACCAATTACGTTGCCATATGCACTCCAGTTGATGCCGTAAGAGATACGGCTGCCGGTGTCATTACGGTCGTATCCGGCGTAGCGATCAAGACTCAAAATATTGGTATCATCAAGTTGAGCATTCAAACTGTCTTCATTTGGTATTTTGTTGATTTTGTTGCCACCGTTCGGGGCTGCAACAGCAACAATGGTCGGTTCTAAAATTTGGCGAGAGCTTTCGGTGGCTTTGACGAAAGGTAATCTCCACTCTAATCCTAGTTGCGGAAATACACGAGTAACGGCACCGGTGTAGGTTTCGTTGTAACTGTTTAGATAATCATCGATGTAGTAAAGATCGGATTTTACGGAAGCAACAAGGCGATACTTTTCACCGAACGGGCTGGTATAAGGTAAATTCCACGAATTTATCATTGTTCCGCGTTGAGTTTGAGTACCGTCGTGTTCGCGGTAAATAGAAGCCATATTAAAAGTGTTTTTGAAATATGAACCGATGGAACTAGGGTCAGATACAATTTCGTATGTTGCTAGTGGTAAAATATAAGGTTTGCTATATTCGCGGTTTTTATATTCATTAAAGTTTGATGTACGTAAAGAATAACTGACTAGTTTATATGAATAGCCCTCAATAGAAGTGTAATCTCTTCCCTTAAATCGTTCGGCAGATATGGTCGATGTTAACCATGTTTCGGTTTTGCCGGCAAGAGAGAGGTCTTTAAGGTATGCTCCGTCGGAAGCATAGTTGATATCCATTTTGCCAACCCAAAGATCATTGAATTCATAACGTCCTTTGGCATTAATGTTACCACGATTTTCGTCGGTCTTGCGGTCACGCATGATAGTGCCGCTCATATCAAGTTCGCCACTATAAAGCATTTTACGGTAACGACCGCCGAAAACAATATTTTGGTCAGTACTGAAAATCGGGCTGAGAAGCAAATCTTCATGGTCGCTCAAATTGAAAAAATAACGCAACTCAATGGCGCTTCCAAGGTATTTGTTACTGGCCAAAGAAGGGGGCATAAAACCACTACGACGTTTTACCGTCGGGTCAGGATGTGATAAAAACGGAGTATATAAAACCGGGACGTCTTTGATATTTAGAAAGGCGCTACGGTAGTATACGTCTTGGTTGGATACATCATGAGTAATTTTGCGAGCTTTAATGGACCACAATGGTTTTGGATTTTCTTGGCAAACATCGCACGGAGAGTACACCGCATAAAAGAAATGTTTGTCTTTTTCTGATGTTTGTTTGATCCGTTTGGCAGCAAGGCGGCTTTCATCAGCAAGAATAGCTTTTACTTCCGATATTGAAGCTTTAGTCATTTTTTCGGATAATTCTGCATGGTCAGAAAAAACAACAACGCCGTCCGGATGCATAATACTGATGTTACCATCAGCAGTTAGTATGTCGTTTTTGCGATCGTAAGAAAGTGTATCAGCTTTGAGAGTCATACCTTCGCGAGAAATATTGACATCACCGCGTGCGGTAATAATACCGGTTTTGGAATCTTCTTCTACTTCATCAGCACTGAAGTAAATCGGAACCCTGTCCTCAGCTTTTGCTTTTGAAAAAAGAGTAAGCATTACAGGTGTTATTAAACACAGAGCAAAGATGTATAATTTTTTGTTCATCAGACGTTTGCTCCCATTTTTTTCAGACGTGTAAACCAAGAAGGGTTATAAAATAATATGGCGTATAAGCAAGCAAATAACGGAAGCAAAAAATTGGCATAATAAAGCGATAAAAAGTATAAATGTTTAGTGGCCATGTTGCCTAAAATCAAATCATTGGCTTCAATTATAATCATTGCTAGTATGGATATAAAGATGATTTTTGTTTGACCGCGGCGGTTAAAATTGCCGATTAAAAGCCCGGTACAAGCAATAAGCGCAAAAAGCAAATTGTAAAAAGGATTAATCAAGCGACGGTTTCCTTCAACTATATAACGACGAGCTTCGGTAGGAGTGAGGTTTTTGTCTTTGGAAGCAAAAAGCAATTCTTTTAATGTTTTAGACCGAACAGAATCGTGTTTGCGTTTTTTGCTTTGTGATGAACCAAAGTCAACAGAATAGCGATCAAATGATAAAGATGAAAATTGAGAGTTCTCAGTGTTTATTTCTTGTCTGATACCGTTAATAAGCATTATTCTCGGTCCTTTATCTGTATAAACAATAACGCCACTTTCGGCGGAAACAGTCATTTTCTTTTTGGGGTTGCGTTCGTCGTTTATCATAATGCCTTCAACAGCACCATCTTTGCCGTGAGATGTGATGAATACCGTAAGATTGTTAGCAAGAGTTGTAAATTCACCGGCACGAAACATAAGGTGAGAAACATCATTTTTGATTTGCCATTCATAATCACGAAATTTTTTTTCGGCATAAGGAGTGGCAAAATTGTTAATATAAACAGCAAGTAAAGTTGCTAATATGCCAATGAATAATGCTGGTTTTGCGGTTTGCCATGGGCTGATGCCTGCTGATTTTATTACTATCAGTTCACGATCGGTAAGCATGCGGTTATATACGAAAAGAACGGCTACAAATAGCGATATAGGTGAAAGAATAGCAAATAATCGCGGCATTAGGCAAGATGTCATTTTGATGAATAAACTTAAGGGAAGACCTTTGTTGGTAATTATTTCGATGAAGCGTAAAGATTGAGTGAGCCACAGAATCGACATGAGCGAAAATGCGACTAACAAAAAGCCAATAAATATCTGATTGGCTATGTAGATATTAAGTTTCTTCATCATTGGCGATAGTATAAGATTAAAAACCATTATGCAAGAAAATCCTCAAAATTGTTACCAATTTCGAGGATTTTCTATGTTAAGTATAAGTTGAAATTAGTTGTTGATTCTCATCTTGTAGAATGAACGCCATACAAAGATTAGGGCAATCAAAAACAAACTGATACCTGCTCCCAGAGCTATGCAACGAGGAGCGGAAACAGCCATTTCAACAGCCAACAAACCGAATAAAGTTGTAAACTTAATAATCGGATTGAGGGCAACTGATGAGGTGTCTTTATAAGGATCACCTACAGTGTCACCGACAACTGCAGCATCATGCAGAGGAGTACCTTTTTCTTTCAAGTCAACTTCTACTACTTTTTTGGCGTTGTCCCAAGCTCCGCCGGCGTTAGCCATGTAGAGTGCTTGGAAAAGACCAAAGACAGCAATAGAAATTAAATAGCTGGCAAAAAGGTTAGGATCAAAACATGCCAGAGCAATGGTTAAACAGAAAATAACCATAAAGATGTTGAACATACCTTTTTGAGCATAAATGGTGCAAATTTTAACTACTGATTTTGAATCTTCAGTTGATGCAGCTTTCTTGGTATCAAGCTTAATGTGCTTTTTGATGTATTCAACTGCACGATAAGCACCGGTAGAAACGGCCTGCATTGAAGCTCCGGAGAACCAGTAAATTACGGCACCGCCTAAAAGAATTCCGAACAATACTAATGGGTTCATCAAGTTGAGTTCCAAATTGAGCAATAAAATGATTGAGAAAATCATTGTGGTTGCTCCGATTACGGCTGTTCCGATAAGAACAGGTTTAGCTGTGGCTTTGAATGTATTGCCGGCAGAATCGTTACGTTCCAAAAGTTCCTTACCAACTTTAAAGTTGGGTGCAAAACCATACTTCTTGTCAATTTCAGATTTGATGTTTTTGATTTGCTCAATTTGTGACAATTCAAAAACAGATTGAGCATTATCAGTAACAGGACCATAGCTGTCAACAGCGATGGTAACAGGCCCCATTCCCAACATTCCGAAAGCAACCAAACCAAAGGCAAAGACGCTCGGATAAACCATATAAGCATTAAGACCATTCAATGATGTAAAGTAAGCTACGGCCATCAATCCAACAATAACCAAACCTTTCCAGAATGCAGAAAAGTTACCTGCAACCATACCGGAAATAATGTTCAAAGAAGCTCCGGCCTGACGGCTTGAGTTTACAATCTCTTGAACATGAATAGATTTTGATGATGTGAAAATCTTGGTGAATTCAGGAATAATGGCTGAAGCAAATGTACCGCAGCTGATAATTACAGAAAGTTTCCACCACAGATTTGTTCCCATGTTACCAATCATAAGATATGAAATGCCAAAGGTGACGGCAATTGACATGATAGATGTAATCCAAACCAAGCTGGTCAACGGAACTTCAAAATCAAAGTCTTGTTTGTCGCGAAAACGCCATTTTGAGATGAGACCATTGATTAAGTAAGAAACAATTGAAGTCAAAACCATCATTAAGCGCATTGCAAAAATCCAAACAATCAGACGGGCTTGGATATCAATACCATCGGCCATTAATGATAATGTTCCGTTTGAATCATAAGCCATACCTGTGGCCAAAACGATGAAGCTGATTAAGGCAACACCGGTTACGCCGTAGGTTTCAAAACCATCGGCAGTCGGACCAACAGAGTCACCGGCATTATCTCCGGTGCAGTCAGCAATAACGCCAGGGTTACGGGCGTCGTCTTCGTCAATTTTGAAAATGATTTTCATTAAGTCAGCACCAATGTCAGCGATTTTGGTGAAAATACCACCGCAGATACGCAGGGCAGATGCACCAAGAGATTCACCAATTGCAAATCCAACAAAGCAAGCACCGGCTGTTTCTCTCGGGATGAAAAGAAGAATCATAATCATCATGAAGAGTTCAACACAAATCAGCAATACACCGATTGACATACCTGATTGCAAGGGCAAAGACATAACAGGATAAGCTTTTCCTTTAAGAGAAGCAAATGCGGTACGAGAGTTAGCATAAGTGTTGATGCGCATGCCAAACCATGCTACAGTGAATGAACCCAAAATACCCAAAATTGACCATAACAAAATGGTCATAACCATAGATAACGGGGTGTGATTTAGTCCAAAGAAATAGTAAAAGATACATACAGCAATAAAAGCCTCTAAAATTACTAACAATAAGGCTTGTTGTTTCATGTATGTTTTGCAGGTTTCATAAATCAAGGCAGCCATATCAGCCATTGATTTGTGAACCGGCATTTTTTTGATTTTGAAAAATTCATATAAACCAAAAATTGCGCCCAAACCGCAAATGATAAGGCCATAAAGTAAAATTTGAGCACCGGTGACAGAATGTCCCCAGAAACTGTAACCAACATCTAATGTCGGAATGTTTAAATCAATTTCAGAAGCAGCTGCTGTAGTTGCAAAGGCACACAAAGAGAGTGCTATTGCGGCAGCAACAGAACTAAACTTTTTGAATAATTGCATGATTTTTTCCTTATATTGAGTTATTAACTGAGTTAATGAGCTAAAGCTACAACTTTAGAAATATTATTTCAAGTGTATAAGCATTTTTTTATACACAAGCAGGTGAAAGCCCCTCAGGTGAGGGGCTTGATTATTTATTTTTCAAGGTCTTCACCGGTTTCTTGGTTGACGCGTTTGGCAGATAATTTGATTTTGCCGCGGTTGTCTGTTCCCAAGCATTTAACCCAGATGCTGTCACCTTCTTTATAGAAATCAGAAACAGAAGCTATGCGCTCGTTCTTGACTTCTGAAATATGAACTAATCCTTCGGTTGTTCCAATAAAGCGAACAAATGCACCAAAGTCCATAATTTTGGTGATTACACCGTGGTAAATATGACCTTCTTCAGGTTCGGCAACAATGCCGGTAATCCAATCCAAAGCAGCTTGTCCGTCAGCACTGTTAATGGTAGCAATATGGACAATGCCGTCTTCGCTGATATCAATTTTGGAGTTGGTCTTTTCGGTAATTTCACGAATGACTTTACCACCAGAACCAATAACTTCGCGAATCTTATCAACCGGAATTTTGATGGAGATAATGCGCGGTGCAAGAGGTGAAATATCAGCACGAGGCTCGGCAATAGCTTTGGCCATTTCACCCAAAATATGGATACGACCTTCATGTGCCTGAGTAAGTGCATTTTGCATAATCTCTTTGGTAATGGAGGTGATTTTGATATCCATTTGCAAAGCGGTTACACCATCTTTAGTGCCGGCAACTTTGAAGTCCATATCGCCGAGGTGATCTTCATCACCAAGGATATCGGTCAAAATTGCAACACGACCGTCATCTTCTTTAATCAGACCCATAGCGATACCGGCAACTGGTTTAGCCATAGGAACACCGGCGGCCATTAATGACAGTGTGGTGCCGCAAACAGTGGCCATTGATGATGAGCCGTTTGATTCCAAAATTTCAGATACGACACGAATAGTGTAGGGGAATTTTTCTTTGTCTTTCGGCAGCATCGGATGAATAGCGCGCCATGCGAGTTTCCCGTGACCGATTTCACGACGGCCCGGAGTGCCTAAGCGACCGCATTCACCGACAGAAAACGGCGGGAAATTGTAATTGAGCATGAAGTCTTGTCTATATTCATTCATAAGGCCGTCAACAATTTGGGCGTCTTCACCGGTGCCGAGAGTGGTGACAACCAAAGCCTGGGTTTCACCACGGGTGAAAATGGCAGAACCATGAGCTGTCGGCAAAGTATCTACTTCACACCAAATCGGACGAACGGTTTTGGTATCACGACCGTCGATACGATGACCTGTGGTCAAAACTTTTTCACGAACAACGACATGTTTTAATTTTTCGAGAACGTCTAAAAGATATTTGTTTTCAATTTCATTTTCGGGATCAATGGTAGCTTTGACTTCTTCGTCAATTTGACCAACCAAAGTGCCACGTGTTAATTTGTCGGTTTCACAAAAAGCCTGCTCGTATTTAGCACGAAAGTCTTTAGCAATACGCTCATACATTTCATCAAATTCTTTAGGAAACTCCGGAGCTTCCCAAGCTTCTTTGCCTGCTTCTTGAGCGAGGTCTTTAATCATTTTGATGACCGGTTGGAAGTTATCGAATCCGAACATTACGGCATTAAGCATGGTTTCTTCAGATAACTCTTGAGCTTCTGACTCAACCATTAAGACGCCTTCTTCGGTTCCGGCAACAGTCAATTCCAATTCTGATGTTTTTTGTTCTTCAATAGTCGGGTTCAAAATAAATTGTCCGTCTTTATAACCAACTTTGGCTGCGCCAATCGGTCCCATAAACGGAATGCCGGAAACTGCCAAAGCAGCAGAAGCGGCAACCATGGAAACAATGTCAGAATCATTTTTTTGGTCATGAGAAAGAACAGTACAAATGATTTGTACTTCGTTCTTAAAAGCATCCGGAAACAGAGGACGAATCGGTCGATCAATAAGACGAGATACTAAAACTTCGTGTTCGGAAGGTTTGCTTTCTCTTTTCATAAAACCGCCCGGAATTTTGCCGGTGGCATAATATTTTTCCTGATAGTTAACGGTCAGCGGGAAGAAATCTTGATCGGCTTTGATTTCTTTTGCAGCGCAAACAGTTGCTAAAACGCTTGTTTCACCATATGTGGCAACAACGGCACCGGTTGCTTGTTTGGCAACTTTGCCGGTTTCTAATGTTAATTTTCGTCCGCCCCAATCAAGTTCGCGGGTGGATACTTTTAAGTTATTCATATTTTATTACCTTTCTCTTTTACATCTTTATAAACAGCACCCTGCCGATTTTTTTCAGCAAGGATTTAAAAGCATTGCGGGAGAGTGTCCCGCAATGCACAAAAACTTATCTACGAATGTTAAGTTTTTTAATGATATCTTGGTATCTTTTTTCATCTTTGCTCTTCAAGTAGTCCAAGAGGTGACGACGTTTTGATACCATTTTCATCAATCCCAAACGGGAATGAAGATCTTTGCGGTGAGTGTTGAAGTGTTCAATCAAATTATTGATACGGGTTGTCCAAATTGCAATTTGAACTTCAGGGCAACCGGTGTTGCCTTCACTCAGGCCATAAGTTTTTACCAATTCACTAGTAACTTCTTTTGTAATCGACATCTTATATTTTCCTTATCAGTTATAAATTAAAAACACGAATCGGAGAAATTCTTCCTTCTTCAATTCGAACGATAGCAATCAAAACACCGTTAAAGACAGCCGCCGCTATGGGAAGTGAAGAAAATTCTTCTTTGCCCTTAGGGCTTAAGGCTTGTCCCTGCTTGAGTTTTGAAGCTTCTACTTCCGAAACAGCCATAACCGCGATGTCGCGCAGAGAGGTTTCTAACGGAAGCAATGTTCGCTCAACATATACCATATTTTTTAAATTTTCCAGTAAAATCGTATCGTCAAGCGTAAAAATACCGCATTTTGTTCGTCTTAGGCTTTGTAAATGACCAAACGAATCGAGAGCGCGAGCTATATCGCGACCAAGACTCCGAACATAAGTTCCTTTGGAGCATTTTACTCTAAAGTCAGCACAATCGTTTTTGAGAGATAAAAATTGCAAATCAAAAATACTGACCTGCCTTTCGGGAATCGAAATTTCTTTTCCTTGACGAGCTAAATCATAAGCTCGCTCTCCGTTTATTTTTATGGCAGAATATGCCGGTGGAGTTTGAGTGATGTTGCCGATGAATTGTGGCAATATTTTGATAATGTCATCAGCAGAGGGAATCCTTCCTCCGGATTTGATAACAGTGCCGGTACAATCGGCAGTGTCCGTTTCTGTTCCAAAACGAATTGTAAATTCGTACTCTTTATCACCGCCAGTAATAAAGTCAATGAGTTTAGTCGCTTCTCCGAAAGCTATCGGTAAAACGCCGGTAGCAAAAGGGTCGAGAGTTCCGGCATGACCATTTTTTTTGGCATTAAAAATGTGGCGTGTTTGATTGACGGCTTGGGTTGAGCCCATACCTTGCGGTTTGTCAATAATCAACCATCCGTTTATGTTATTGCCTTTTTTATGCTTCATCTGATTTTTTTAAATCTTGCTGTACTTTCGGTGAGTGCAACAGTTTTTCGATTTTATCGGCTTGAGCCATAGTGTCATCAACAAAAAAACGAATTTCCGGTATGTAGCGAAGCAATGTTTTGGCAGCAACTACTTTGCGAAAATGATTGGCAGCAAGCTGCAATCCTTCCTGTACTTGAGCCTCAAATTCGGGTTTGGAAGTTACAAAGAAAACATCGGCATATTTAAGGTCGGGAGATACTTTGGTTTTCATTATGGTAACCAAAGTATCAATTCCTTGTAAATTGCGTACGCGATCAAAATTAATTTCTTCTGCAATAATGCGTTTTATTTCCTGACCGACGCGCAGTTGACGTTGCGAAAGTTCTTTTATTGCCATGATTAAACTCCTTAATCGAGTTTAGCAGCGATGGTTTCAATTTCATAACATTCAATGAAATCGCCTACCTGAATATCGTTGTAGTTTTCAAAACTCATGCCGCATTCATAGCCGTCTTTAACTTCTTTAACGTCTTCTTTGAAGCGTTTGAGTTGTCCGAGGTTGCCGTCATGAATTACGACGTTATCACGTAACAGGCGAACCTTGGCTCCACGTTTGACCAAACCTTCGGTAACCATACAACCGGCAACTTTGCCGACACCGGTAATGTTGAATACGTTGTGGATTTCGGCATAACCGAGAATCTTTTCTTTGAGTTCGGGAGAGAGCATACCCTCAAGACCTTTTTTGATATCATCGGCAACATCATAGATGATTGAGTAATAACGAATATCGATTCCGTCACGGCGAGCCATGTCGCGGGCTTGAGGAATAGCACGAACGTTAAAGCCGATAATCAGAGCGTGAGATGCTTTTGCCAATGTTACATCAGACTCAGAAATAGGTCCGACGGCAGAGTGCAGAATTTGGACACTAACTTCGTTGGTTGAAAGTTTGTTTAATGTACCTTCAATAGCTTCAATAGAGCCTTGAACGTCAGCTTTGATAACCACCGGTAAATGTTTAATTTCGCCGGATTTGATTTTATCAAGCATTTGTTCCATAGCAGATTTAGCGCTCTTGACGAGTTTAGCATCACGCTCTTTTTGAATACGATAATTTACAATTTCTTTAGCCTGAGTTTCATCTTCAACAACGTTGAAGTTATCACCGGCGGCAGGAGTGCCCTGAAGTCCCAAAATTTCAACAGGAGTTGCTGGGCCAGCAGTATGAATCTTTTGACCGTGTTCATTAAACATGGCGCGGACGTGTCCCCATTCTTTTCCGGCAATTATAATATCACCAATCTGGAGAGTTCCCTGTTGTACCAAAACTGTTGCAACTGAGCCGCGTCCTTTTTCCATTTTGGCTTCAATAACCGTGCCGCGAGCTTTGCAGTTGGGGTTGGCCTTGAGGTCCAAAATTTCGGCTTGTAACAAAATGGCTTCAAGAAGTTTGTTAATATTGATGCGCTTTTTGGCAGAAACTTCGGCACAAAGGTATTCACCACCCATTTCTTCAACAGCAATGCCGTGTTGCAATAAGGCGGTTTTTACTTTCATCGGGTCGGCACCGGGGAGGTCGATTTTGTTGATGGCTACAACAATCGGAACTTCGGCCGCCTGAGCATGACGTATAGCTTCAATGGTTTGCGGCATTATACCATCATTGGCTGCAACTACCAGAACCACAATATCAGTAACTTTGGCACCACGAGCGCGCATTTCGGAAAATGCTTCGTGTCCCGGGGTATCAATAAAGGTAATCTTTTTGCCACCGTCGACCTCAATTTGGTAAGCACCGATGTGTTGAGTAATACCGCCGGCTTCTTTGGCGGCAACGTTAGTTTCACGCAGGGCATCAAGCAGTGAGGTTTTTCCGTGGTCAACGTGCCCCATAACCGTAACTACAGGTGCACGAGGCAGTTGTTTTTCGGCAGCATCATCGGCTTCGTTTTTCAAAACATCTTCAACATCACTGTCGGCAACACGCTTCCATTTATGTCCCATTTCTTCAACAATAATCTGTGCGGTGTCGGCATCAATAGCTTGGTTGATGGTGGCCATTACGCCCAAAGCCATAAGTTTTTTTATAACATCGGCGCTTTTTTCGGCCATACGGTTGGCAAGTTCTTGAACGGTTATTACTTCGGGTATGATAACCTCTTTGACAATTTTTTCCTGCGGTTGAGCAACAACAACAGGTTTAGGTTGCTTCTTTTTGAAGCGGCGACGCGGAGCTCCGAATCCGTAATCATCATCGTAATCGTCATCGCCACCGCCATAACTGTTTATACTTACTTTGGTATTGCGACGTTGCGGTTCAAAACTGCGTTTTGTTATTTTTTTGCGTTCCTGCTCAAAAGAATCGTTGCGACTTGAAGTATGTTTTTTGTTTGAAAAATCGTCATCATCATCTTCATCAAAATCTTTGGAATGACGGTCTTTATCTTTATTTTTGAAATTTTTATCTTCTGAGATAGGAGCGGGCTGAGCCGGTTCAGTAACAACTTTTTCTTTTTCATTTTTAGATTTTTCAGCTCTTTCGGCTTTTTCAGCCTTTGCTTTTTCAGCTTCAGCGAGAGCTTGTCGTTCGGCTTCTTCGGCTTCTTTACGAGCTTTTTCGGCTTTTATCTCATCTTCAATTTTTTGCCGTTGCTGTTGTTTGGTTTCTTCTTCTATTTTGCGTTTTGCATCGTGTTCTTTAGCTTCGGCAATAAGGCGGAGTTTTGCTTTGGTTTCAGCATCGAGTTCTTTTTCTTTTTGCGGTTCAGTTGCTGTGGGAGATATAATTCTTTTTTTGCGAACTTCTACCTGTACAACTTTTTTTCCGGCATTAGAAGATGTTTTTTCTCCCAAACCTTTAAGCGTCAGGGTCTTTTTGCCTGATAAGGTTAATTTGGTTTTGCTACTATCTTCTGTCATATAAATTGTTCTCCATTATTAAGAATTGATAAAATTTTGCCATTTTTGTAATTGATTGTGTACCATTTGCGCCATCTCACTTTTGAGCAATGCGGCGTGGACTGTGTTTGTTCTATTTAGTGCCTTATCTAACTCCTCAATACTAAACAATGTCAAAATTTCTACATTCTTGGCGGTAGCCAAAATTTTGCTGTGTCCATCGGCTCCGGCATCGGTGGCCTCAAGTACAAAAGCAACTTTGTCTGCACCCAGCTTTTCTTTTACTTTATCAAAACCTGAAATCAGCACTCCGGCCTTTTTAGCAAGATTTATAGACTCTAATGCCCTATTTTTCAAGATATTTTCAACGATTTCCAACAGGTTAGGCATAACAGTAGTATGTTTGCCGAGTTTTTTGAAAATATTTTTAGAAATAGCATTCTCTAAAATTTGTTTAGAGTTGGTCAAATAAAAACCTTGTCCGGGAAGTCTTTTCTTAAAATCAGGAACAACCTGACAATCCGGCGTGAGGGTAAACCGCAAGAGCTGATCCTGCGGTTTTTCCTCTCCGGTAAAAAGACAAGTGCGATTTGGGTTATTTGTCGCCATCCTGTTTTTGTTCCTCGTTTTCAAACCAATGTTGACGAGCAGCCATGATTACTTTGTTGGCTTCATCGATAGAAAGGCTGTCTTCGCCTAACATTTCAATAAGCTCATCAGCGGCCAAATCGGCAACATCATCAAGGGTTTTTACGCCTTTTTCGGCCAAAGTCAAAATCATATCTTGATCAAGTCCGGTAACGGTTTTAATGGTCTTGTCAATGCCCAAAGATTTACTCTTAGCGGCAAATTCAGCATTACGTTTAGCAATAAAATCTTTAGCACGTTGTTGCAGTTCGGTTGCAACATCTTCGTCAAAACCTTCAATTTCAGCCAACTCACTCAAAGGAACACCGGCAACTTCATCAATGTTGGTAAAACCTTCGGCAATGAGTAAATGTGCAATCATTTCATCAACATCCAAAGCATCCATAAAGCGTTGTGAACGAATTTTGTTTTCGTTGGCACGACGTTCTTGTTCCTGCTCTTCGGTCAAAACATCGATATCGCATCCCAAAAGTTGAGAAGCTAATTTTACGTTTTGTCCGCGGCGACCGATGGCAATAGAGAATTGTTCTTGCGGAACAACTGCTTCAATACGGTTGTTTTCTTCATCAATAACAACTTTGGTAACTTCGGCTGGAGCCAAAGCACTGACAATATATTGAGCGCGATCTTCCGAATAAGGAATAATATCAATCTTTTCGCCCTGTAATTCAGTAACTACAGCTTGAACACGAATACCGCGCAAACCAACGCAAGCGCCGACCGGGTCAATGGTTAAATCATTGGCTTTAACCGAGATTTTTGCTTTTGAGCCGGGATCACGAGCAACACTGATAATTTTGACAATACCGTCGTAAATTTCAGGAACTTCTTGAGTGAATAAGGCGGCTAAGAATTCAGGACATGTACGGGACAAGAATATCTGCGGTCCTTTATTTTCGCGGCGAACATCAAGAACATAGGCACGAATGCGGTCACCGTTTTTGAATTTTTCCCGAGGTATAATTTCATCACGGCGGAGAATGGCTTCAGTTTTGCCAATATCAACAATAACATTACCGAACTCAATGCGTTTGATAGTTCCGTTGACGATGGTGCCGATTTTTTCTTTATATTCTTCGTACTGGCGATTGCGCTCGGCATCGCGTACTTTTTGCACAATTACCTGTTTTGCGGTTTGAGCGGCAACACGACCAAAGTCAATCGGGGGGAGAGGATCGATAATATATTCACCAACTTTAATGTTTTTATCAATAGCCTTGGCGTCTTCAAGCAGGATTTGAGTGTATTCGCTGTCTTCTTCCAACTCTTTGACAACTTTGCGATAACGAGCCAAGTTGATAGCACCGGTTTTACGGTCAATGGTGGCTCTGATATCGTGTTCAAAACCGTAGCGGGAGCGACCGGCTTTTTGGATGGCAACTTCCATTGCGGTAAAGACGTCTTCTTTATCAATATTTTTCTCTCGGGCAACAGTATCTGCAACCAAGATAATTTCTGGTCTGGGCATATTTTCGATGTTTTCCATTTTTTCCTCGGTAAAAATTAGTTAAAATCTTCTTGTTCATCAGCTTCGGCTTGCGCAGCTGCAATCAATTCATCGGTAAGCAAAAGTTTTGCTTTGGCAACGGCATTGAAGGGAATCGACCATTCTTTGTCGTCCATTAATAATATTATGTTGCTGTTTTCAACGCGGACGATACGTCCTTTGAACCTTTTGCGTTTTTCAATTTCGGTGTCGGTTTCAACTTTGGCTTCGAATCCGGCGAATCGAACAAAGTTTTCGAGATTGACGAGTGGGCGGTCAAGTCCGGGTGATGAAACCTCAAGAGTGTATTTGCCGGAGATGGGGTCTTTTTCATCTAAAACGGTGGAAATGGCTCGGCTGACAGTAGCGCAATCATCAACTACAATGTTTTTGCGATCTTTGCGCTCAATCATAATTTGCAAAGTCGGGTTGATATTGCCAATGGTAAGAATCCGAACCAAATCGAATCCGAGTTCGTTGATGGTTGGTTCCAACATGTCCTGCAAATGGTGTTTTTTTTGCATGTGTTCCTCGTTTGTTAAACAAAAAAGCGGGGCTTTTGACCCCACTTTCAATAATGTTTTTTTATGAAAGAATGCACTCTATATAACATACTAATTTTTATAAATAAAGTATTTTTTTGATTTTTATTTAAAAAAAGAAAAAAACGTTGATTTTGCAATGCGTTTAGTATAATCTCCGATTGTTTTTATTTGTGGAGATTGAAAAATGGAAAAATACATAACTACCCCGATTTATTATTTGAACGGACTGCCACATGTCGGACATGCCTATACATCAATTTTGGGTGATGTAATGAAAAAGTTTGAGCAAATGCGGGGCAATAGTGTGTATTATTCTACCGGTACGGATGAACACGGACAAAAGAATCAGCACAGTATAGAAGCTTGCGGTTTGGAGGCTGAAGAGTTTTTACAACGTCAGAGTGATAATTTTAAGAATCTGTTTATTGAACTGGGAATCGACTTTGATTATTTTGTACGTACTTCAAAACCAGAGCATAAAAAAATTGTGCAAGAGATTTTGCAAAATATTTATGACCGTGGACTGATTGTTAAAAAATCGTACGAAGGTCTGTATTGCGAAGGTTGCGAACAATTTAAAAAGAAGAGTGATTTGGATGAAAACGGTTGTTGTCCTGACCATAAAGTTGCGCCAAAAGCAATTAGCGAAGAAAACTACTTTTTTAAACTTGAACCTTATCGCCAATGGTTGATTGATTATATTAAAGCTAATCCTGATTGGATACAGCCGGCAAAATATGTTAATGAAATTTTGGGTATGCTTAAAGAACCTTTGGAAGATTTGTGCATTTCTCGTCCGAAATCACGCGTGTGGCTCGGGGTTGAGTTGCCGTTTGATAAAGACTATGTTACGTATATTTGGTTTGATGCTTTGGTAAACTACATTTCAACACTTAATTATGGGCACAATCCTGATTTTGAGAAAGTGTGGGCAAATTCTCACCACCTGATTGCCAAAGATATTCTAAAACCTCACTGCATATATTGGCCGATTATGTTGCATGCCTTGAATGTTGCACCGGTTAAACATTGTTTTATTCACGGTTTTTGGATTGGTGAAGGTGGCGTAAAGATGTCAAAATCTTTGGGCAATGTAGTTGATCCGGTTGAAGTTGTTAAAATGCTCGGTGTTGACGCTTTGAGATTTTACTTAATAAATAATATGACATTGACCGGTGATAGCCAAATCAGTATAGATTTGTTGAAACAAGGCTATAAAATGTTAGCTAATAATATCGGTAATTTGCAGATGCGCGTGTTGAAAATGGTGCAAAAAAGTTTGGAGGGAAAAATCCCTTCTAAAACAGCAATGAATGCCGAAGATAAAAAATTGGTAAATGATATTGCTGATAGATTTACAAAAATTTTCAGCCAAGATATGAGTTTGGAAACGGTCAGCGAGTTGGCAGACAGTATTGTTAAAGCCGGAGATGCGACAAATGCTTATTTTGCGGCTAATACACCATGGGTTTTAGCAAAAGATCCGGCACAGAAAGAGCGTTTTGAAGCGGTGGTTTATACAACCCTTGATGCGTTGAGACTTATTGGTTTGGCTTTGTATCCGATTGCTCCGTCAACAGCTGAAAGGATCGAGAATTCTCTCGGTCTGAAAGATGTAGAGTTTAAGGCTGAATTTAAGCCCGAAGGATTGATTGAAGGTGCGGAGGTCGCAGTCGGAGATCCTCTGTTTCCGATGATTGAGGAAAAATAAACGGCAAAAGGCGGCTTCATCAAAAATGGAATCGCCTTTTGTTTTTTCAGGTTGTTTCTCTTAAGAAAAAACAACCGGCCTCCGGAGAGAGGTCGGTTGTGCGGTTGTTTGAAAAAAATAAGATTAGTCGTTGTCATCTTTTTCTTCAAAAGTTGGTTTTTCTGTGATTTTTTCATCTTCTTTTTTGTTGTCGCCCAGTAGCATATTGCTAATTTGGTTTAATGCTCCATCTAAGATTTTTCCGGCTTCTTGTGTGTCACCAGACGTTGCGGGAATTTCAACTTTTGGGGTTGGGGCTTCTTCAGTTTTTTCAATGCCGAAAAACTTACGAATTTGGTTTGTAACTTTATCAATTACGGAAAGTTTGGCGTCACAGGTTTTGGTTTCTTTGTTCCATTCTCCACCGGATTTTTCGCATTGTCTGATTTCACGGGTGGAGTATTGATAATATGCATAATACCCGCCACCTAAAAGTGCGGCAATGACAAATATAACTACCATGTAGCGAGCTATAATCCAAAATGCCCACAAACCGGCAACACCAAAAAAGATGAGGCGGTTCATCAAGCTTGGTTCCCATATATAGGCTTTAGCTGCGCAAAAAGCGGTAGCAATGGCAAAAATTATGTTAACCGGTGAAAATAAGAAAGTTTTTAAAAAGCGTTTGAGTAATCCTGGTTTTTTGTCTTCGCTCATAGTCATTGTCCTGTAAAAAAATTTTAAAGTCAACGGTAGTCTAATTTATTTTTTGTGTATAAACAAGCTAAAATTTTTATCCACATTATACACAGAGAGGTAAAAATTTTTGGCTTTGAAAAAGAGCTTTTGTTTGTTAAAAGGGAGGAAAGTTTTTTAATTGGGATAAGACTATGGAAAAACCAGATATTTCATTATTACCGCAGAATATTGAAGCTGAACAGGCATTGTTAGGAGCGTTGTTGGCAAATAACAGGGCTTTCGAATCGATATCGGATTATTTGAAGCCGAATCATTTTGCAGATCCTATTCATGCAAAAATATATGAAGTTATTTCAAAATTGATAATGCGTGAACATGCCGCCGATACAATTATGCTTAAAAAATATTTTGAGCAGGAAGGAACCTTAAATGATGTCGGTGGTTATAAATATCTGATTAAGTTGGCAGAGAGTTCATCACCACTGACCAATCCGGAAATGTATGCCCAATATATATATGAGCAATATCTGCGCCGCGAGCTGATTTCAACCGGCTACGAGATTGTTAACAATGCGATGAAAGAAGATCTTGATTCGAGTGCGACCGAACAAATTGAAGAAGCAGAAAAAAGACTGTATGATTTGTCTGATAAGGGTGATGCGGGGAGAAGCTTTGTTGATTTTGGTCAGGCGCTGAGTTATTCGATGGATAGTATTCAACGAGCTTATCAAAACGAAGGCGGAATTTCTGGCATATCAACCGGACTTGATGATTTGGATAAGAGAACGGGCGGTCTTAATAATTCAGATTTAATTGTGTTGGCAGGACGTCCGGCAATGGGAAAAACCGCATTGGCTACCAATATTGCTTATAATGTTGCAGAAATGATGAGCCGTGGTGCTATTAAGTTAGATGAAAAATCAAAAGGTGTGGCCTTTTTTTCTCTCGAAATGTCAGCAGATCAATTAGCTACACGTATTTTGTCATCGACAGCGGGTATTTCTTCCCAAAGGATGCGTAATGGTAATATTGATAATGGAGAGTATGGACGTTTAGCAGAAGTGGCAAGAACATTGGAAAAAATGCCTTTGTATATTGATGATACTCCGGGGTTAACAATAAATGCTATAAGAAATAGAGCGAGGAGATTGAAAAGAACTAAAGGAATCGGCTTGATTGTTATTGACTATATTCAACTAATCAGCGGTAGTTCAAAAAGAGGAGAGATAAATCGTGTTCAGGAGCTGTCGGAAATTTCTCGTGGTTTAAAAATTATGGCAAAAGAACTTAATCTTCCGGTGATTGCGCTTTCGCAATTAAACCGCGGGGTAGAACAGCGAGAAGATAAGCGTCCGGTTATGTCGGATTTGCGCGAATCGGGATCTATTGAGCAAGATGCGGATATAGTTTTGTTTGTTTATCGTGAAAACTATTATATTGCAAATGAAGAACCTAAAGAAACCGATAAAAACTATACTCCGGAAAAGCATGAAAAGTGGGAACAAAGAATGAAGGCCACAAAGTATAAGGCGGAAATTATTGTCGGAAAACACCGTCATGGACCAACAAGCACAGTAACATTGTCATGGAACGGCGAATTTGCTCAGTTCGGTAATTTTATTCATGATGAGCAGTTGCCGGAGCAAATAGGCTAAAATATGGCAGAGAAGAAAACGTACACAATAGTTGTAAGCAACACATATCGCCAAAATGAGGAAAAGGTCGAGCCAGAATTTTGGAAAAAGAAAAAACTGAATGAGTTAAATCATTTAGAATGGGAATTGCTTTGCGACGGATGTGGAAAATGTTGCCTGAACAAACTTGATATCGGCGGAAAAATTTATTTTACATGTGTTAAATGCAGGTTTTTGGACAGCAAAAGCTGTTTGTGCCGAATCTATGAAAATCGATTTGCAAAAGTACCTGATTGCCGAAATGTCAATTTTGCGGCGCTGAAAGAACGTCCGAAATGGCTGCCGAAAACCTGTGCCTATCGATTGTTGGAAGAAGGAAAAGATTTGCCCGAGTGGCATCCGTTGGTAAGCGGTGACAAAGAAAGTGTTCATCATGCCATGCAGTCGGTGAGAGGTCGGCTATTGATTTCGGAAACAGAAGTTAAAGATGACGAATATGAAAATTACATTGTTAACTGGAAAGACATTTGATATTGCCAAAGAAGCAGGTTTTAAACTTGATGTCGTAGTATCAAAACAGGCGAGAAAATTAAGCCTGCGAATCGACGCCAAGAGGCGTATTCCGGTGTTGACAATTCCGCGTTTTTGCAGCAAGCGGCAGGCGGTAGCTTTTGTGCAAGGGCAAAAGCCATGGATAGATTTTCATCTGAGCAGGTTGCCATATCAGAAAAATTTTGCGGACGGAGATAAAATAAGCTTTAACGGGATTGATTTTGAAATCAAGCATTGTGCAGAATTGAGGGGCGGGGTGCAGATTAAAGATGGTAAAATTTTGGTCAGCGGAGATAAAGAGTTTTTGTCGCGCAGAGTGCGTGATTTTATCAAAGAACAGGCGCAGAAAATTTTGTATGAGCGTTCTGTCGAAAAGGCTATCAAATTGGGCAAGAAGGTTAATCGGGTCGTAATCAAAGATACGACATCACGCTGGGGCAGTTGTTCAAGTTTACAGAATATTAATTATAACTGGCGTATCATGTTGGCACCGAGTAAGGTGATTGATTATTTGGTGGCGCATGAGGTTTCGCATTTAGCACATCAGGATCATTCCGAGGCTTTTTGGGAATGTGTCAATAGTTTGGCTGAGGATATGATGTTCGGACGAAACTGGCTGAAGAAACATGGTAGCGAACTGAATGAATATGTTTGATAAACTTGATTTCGGTGCGCAAAAAAACTATATAATCAGTAGTTGTTAGATTTGAGGGGAGAAAATTATGTTAGAAAGAAATTATACATCGGCAGTTGATAAGGCTGAAGTTGATGAAGGATTGCGCAGTTATTTTATAAGTGTGTATAATCATATGGCTGGCGGTTTGGTCTTGACGGCTTTGGCAGCCTGGATTGTAGCAAATACGCCACTGATAAACCTTATGTTTAGTGCGCAGGGCGGAATGTCATTTTTAGGTTGGTTGTTTTTGTTGGCACCGTTGATTGTTGTTTTTGCATTCGGCTGGGTGGTTGCACGAGGAACTTTGGCACAAGTCAGAGGCACGTTTATTACATATTCTGTATTGATGGGAATTTCTTTGGCTCCAATATTTTTGGTTTATACCGGTGCGAGTATGGCAAGAGTGTTTTTGGTTACTGCCGGAACATTTGGTGGTATGAGTTTATACGGCTATACAACTAAGCGTGATTTGACCTCAATCGGTTCTTTTTTGAGAATGGGGTTGTGGGGAATAATCATTGCAATGTTGGTTAATCTGTTTTTGAAAAGCAGTGCCCTTGATTTCGCTTTGTCAATAATAAGTGTTGTTGTTTTTGTGGGTTTGACAGCCTATGATACTCAAAAAATTCGCCAAATTTATATGTCAGCAGACAGCGCTGATGCTCAAGGGCGTAAAGTCGTGGTCGGTGCATTGAGCTTGTATCTTGATTTTATAAACTTATTTATGGCATTACTCAGACTTATGGGGGACCGCAGATAAAACAAAAAAGCTCCGAACTTTCGGAGCTTTTTTTTATTAATCACCGTTTTTAATTTTATCAATAAGTTCTTTAACGCTGGGAATGCAACCATTGCGATACAGAGGATCGGTTGCAAAGCGATAAACCTGATGTCCGGCAAATAAAAGGTGATCTTTTACGCTACCGCCATGACCAACTTCATACAAGGTTTTGTGTATGCAATAGGTGCGAGGGTCAGGGATTTTGCCGGTTGATTTGGTTGGTGAAGATGCCGACCAAGTTGAAAATTGACACTGCGATAGACAACCGACGCAATTTTTCCGGTCTTCTTTCATTTGTTTCCATTCTTCAGGTGTCATGAAAACAACGGTTTTATCGGGTGTTTCTTTAATCTCGGTCAACCCGGCATTAATTTGGTTCATGGCTTTTTCTTTGTCACATGACTTTATAAATACGGTTTTATGCTCATTGATAACCAAGGGTTCGGTAAAATTACCCTCGGCAGTTTCATTATATGCAACTTCTCCGTTTTT
>JAEEYV010000029.1 GCA_016288295.1 Alphaproteobacteria bacterium | reverse complement strand
ATGATACATATTCATTATCATTTAATCCGACGCTCTACTCTCCTTCTGAAAAATCTTTTTTTTATGTTGGAACACTGAATGAAGATATTTATCAAATAATTATAGTAAACGAAGGTTCTGATAGTATCAAACGGAAAAAGAATATATTATATACCCAGCCTATAAGAACGAGAAAAATACTGTTAGAATGTGCTGACAAAGAAAACATATATTACGGTCCGTTTTCATGGGAGGAAAAACCGGACGGTTCTGTTAAGCTTATAACAGAAGATTATTCGAAAGTACGTGAATACGAGCTTGAATACGTACATAAGATTAAGATTGACAGTGATACATACGGAGAGCAACTTTTTGCATCAAATTTGCCGGAAGATATGTATAAAGAAGTTGATTGGCTGACAGATGAAGAAAATAACGATAGAGTTATCGGTAGTATGTTAAACCATGTTCCGGAAAGCGTAACCAAACAAATACAAGATTTTTCTGCCGATTCTAAAATTACTGAAGAACAAATAAATCGTTTTGTAAAATACTTGAAAGAAAAAGGAGCCGCTACAGAAAGGGCCGTTGCAACAATTTGGCAACAAATTAAGGACGATCCTAAATTGGTTGATGATTTTAAGCAAAAAATGCTTAAAGACGAAGAATGGATTAAAGATAGTGTCTTCTATAAGTACTTAGATAAGTCATATGAAGATTTAAAAGAATCATTTGCAGATTTAACGGAGGAACGTGATAAACTTACTGAAACAGTAGCTGATTTGGAAGAAAAAATACGAAGCAAGGATGAGCAGATAAAGTTCTTTACCAAATCTGACGATGATAAATTTCGTAAGTCCTTAGAGGAATTGGAAACCAAAGAACAAAAATTAAAGAAGGACCGGCAAGAGTTTGAAAGCGAAAGAGACGCATATAATAAGAAATTAGCCGAAAGAGAAAAAAAATTGGAAGATATTGAAACAAAATATGAAGCATATCAGCACAAAATTGAGGAGATAGATAAGAAAATAGCAGAATCAAAGCAATATTTTGAAAATGAAGCGAATATAATAGCAAATAAGATTAATTCGGAATTTTTAAACAAGCTGTTGAATGATGTAACATCAGATTCTGAAGAAAATACAAAAATTAAGCCGTTTGATAATACGCTTTTGAAACACGACTTGAGCGGAGACGAAGTGATTGAACGCGTCGGGGAGTATTTGAGAAAATGCGGCCGTGAAGTGTCTAAAAACGATGTGGTTAATTATCTGACCTGTATTACTCAAGGATTTATCACAACCTTTGCCGGTGAACCGGGAACCGGTAAGACTTCGTTATGCGGTTTGCTCGGACGTGCACTCGGGTTGGTACGCAGTGATAATAATAATCGAATGACGGAAATTTCGGTTGAACGCGGCTGGACATCGGTAAAAGACTTTATCGGTTACTATAATCCGCTTACGAGACAAATGGTTAGAAGTAATGCCGAAATGTATGATGCCGTGCAAATGTTAGATAAGGAAAGCGAAGCAAGCGAGGTTGCTCCGTATTTTGTTTTGTTGGATGAAGCAAATTTGAGCCCGATAGAACATTATTGGGCAAACTTTTTGAAATTCTGTGATGAAGCTTCCAATACCAGTCGCACTCTGAATTTGGGCGGAAGCAAAAAGTTCAATATTCCGTCTCATTTGCGTTTTTTGGCAACAGTTAATTTTGACCATACCACAGAAGCTTTATCTCCACGCTTTTTAGATCGCAGCTGGATTGTGATGCTGGGAAAACCGGATAAATTGCCGGACTCGGAAAACATGCCAGATGAAACACCGGAAACGGTCATTTCGTATAATGTGCTTAAAGAAAAATTTAAGGATATTGATCCCGAAAATGAACAGTATCTGAAATATATGGATAAATGGCGTAAAATCAGGGAATGTTTTGAGAAATATCATCTTCCGATAATGCCGCGGAATCAGAAAATGGTAGAAGACTATTGCAAAATTGCCGGCAAATACATGGTTACGACGAGTAGTAATGATGAATATGCCCCGCTGGATTATGCGGTTGCACAGAAGATTTTGCCTCTTATTAATGGATACGGAAAAGATTATGAGGGCTTAATGGATGATTTATTAGAGAGATGTTCATTTATGCCGTTGACAAATTATCATTTGGAGCGTATTAAGCAAAATGCCGTGAATAATATGGGATATTATCAATTCTTTGCCAGATAGGTGATTAATGTCGGATATTACGTTAAGTTGCGGTAAAAAACTCTTGCTTTTAAGGGACTGCTTTCCTGATTGGCGTAAGGCGGAAAGTATATCTTCAGAATGCCTTATTGCGGAGGATAAATATCCTGATTTTGAGTTGTATCCGACGACAGATATTCTTTCAGCCGAACTTTATGTAGATGATACTAAAATAGGATATTTTGATCAAGATAACGGTTCGCTGAAATTTACTTCCGTTAAAGATAATAAAAAAATATTCGGAAATGAAAAAGAAGATTTCAGGCCTTTTTTGACATATTTCGGATATATTGTGCTTCGTGTTGAAATTATGCGGGAGGATGGGCAAAGCAAAACCCTATATACCAAGTATATTAATGTGTGCAGCAGAGATGCGAATAATAATGATAATGCAGAACAAATAATGAAAGAGCTCGATAAATATGATGGCAGCATTATCGGCGATTGGGCGTTTAATAAATATCCTCAGGAGCAAAAGAATGTCAAATACAGTTTTTGGTACGGTTCGTTTCGTCCGAAAAGTGGTCGTCATATAGATGCTTATATTGAGTTGCTGAAAAATATTATGAAAATTTATCGGCAGAATTTTTATTTTTTTAAGATGAATGCGTATCATAAAATCGAATACCATAAGAAGATCATATCGTATGATAAAATCAGGCGCTGTGCACAAAATGATTTTCAATGGCTGATGCAGAATGCAGACAGTTTCGCGCCGGTTAGTCAAAATGTCGGTATATCATATCAGAATAAAAACTATTTACCTAATAATATTCTGGGCGATGAGCAATATAAAAACTTTGATATTTACGAAAATCAGGTTGTGGTAAACTTTTTAAATACCGTTCTACGAAACTGCTGTGAGATTTATGACAGCATGAAAAAGGAAAATAGGCCGGAAATATTGCGCAAACATATAAATCCGTCCGGTACATATTCATTCAGTATATTAACTTTGAACAACAGTAAATTAGAGAATTGGAGTGGTCAGTTAGATAAAATTAAAAGAGAATTACAAATTCTTTTTATGCAATACAGCAAATTGTTGCCGCTTCGGCAAACAGCAATAATCAGAATAATGCCGCATACAACAAAGGTGTTTATGGAGGTGAGGTATTATCGGGAAATATTCGATGCCGTGCGTCAATGGTTCGATTTTGGAGAGTTTTCAATAGATCGAATTAATGCAATGCTCAAAATTAAGACAATGGATACTCTTTATGAATACTATTGTCTGTATAGAATGCTCAAAATGCTGTTGGAGAAAAATTGGGAACTGACAAAATCTGACAGAGATTCGAATAATGAAATTTGCGATGTTTATATTTTTGCAAAAGGTGATAAAAAACTGACTTTATATTATCAACCGAAAATTTTCGGTCACAAATTTAATGATAATGGTATAACTCTTTTCAGAACTAAGAGAAATTACAACGGAAAAGAAAGATATGAGGATAAGAATAAGTGCTATTGGGAACCTGATTTTGTGATTAAAATACAAGATGAAAGTGATAGCAGATATGCAATCTTAGATGCAAAATATGCCGAAACGGAAAGCATTAGAAATATCATATTACCTGAGTGCGCCGATAAATATGTAAATCAGATTTCCGAAAAATATAATCCTTTTGCGGTAAGAATAATGGCATTGTTACAAGGGAAATACGCAGAAAATATCGGTTTTGCGGAGTGGAAAGACCCGCAATTAACCGATTTAGGTAAAGAATATTATAAAGGTCCGATTATCGGTTACATTCCTGTAGTAGTGGGAAGTGATATAAATATTCTGTATGACAGATTGGTACAGGCATTTGCGGTTAAGCCTGTTAAAAATGTATAGAATTGCATAATTTTGGAGTTGTTATTGTCGATGTCAAAATATGGCAAAACTAAAGCATATATTACTTGAACTCATTAAGAATATATGCTAAAAATAATGAATCTCAATTTTTTGGAAAGGAGTTTTGCCATGAAAATTATGCGGGTTGTGCTCGATTTCTTTACTTTTAAAGGGAATTTGAGCGCAAAGCAGCTGTTTTGCTGTATTTTTTTAATAGAACTGTTGCGCGTTTTGATAATTCAGCTGTTTGCTGGTTTGGCGTTGCCGGTGAGCAATCTGACGGTTGTTCTGACCTATTTGCCGTTGATGGTAACGGTATTGTATTTGTACGGGGCAGCCATTGCCGCGAGGTTGCGAAATTTAGGGATAAATCCGAGCATGACCTATTTCTGGGTTTGGGGAATATGGTTTATCCGATATATTCTTATGCCGTCGGTGCAAACAACCCAAGATATGTTTTATATAATCAGCGTCGGGTTCGCGTTTATCTTGTGTTTATTGCCGTTATTTGCCGAAAACAAGGAAATTCTGCGGTTTTGGCGGTAAAATAAAAATTTTTTCTTATTGAACGGAAAAGTTGCCCCGTAATAAAATACACAAGATTTATTTATGGACGCTTTTCACATAAATTAATTGCGCTTCACATAAATTAAAATGTGCTAAAAAAACGAATCGGAAGCAAAAATTATTATAAAGTAACTTTATTAACACTTAACCTAAGGAGAAAAGCCATGTATTATATCCAAATGAATGACACCGTATTGCCGACACCGTATCGCTGGTATCGCGACGCTTTGGCAGATGTTGACCGCATCAAAGAGATGTATGGCCCGTGCTGCATAACGATTATCTCCAGAGAAAACTAACGAAGGAAAGCGGGCAAAATGTATTCGGACTTTGCAAAACGAGAAAAAACGCCGCAGGATATTCTGCTGGAAGAAGCGCTGAAGGAGGCTAAAGATATTCCGCAGGCGCATGAGGAGTGGTGGGATAGTGCCAAGCCGGAGGAAATCAATGCCTATTATGATTTGGCGTGGACACCGGAGTTCTGGCAAAATGCCACCATTCCGCAACTGGCGGTAGTTATTGATACACGCTCGGTTGATATTTTTCCGGATAAAAACGGCAAAACCGCGCTGATGTATGCCTGCGAGTATTGTTCTTCACCGGAAGTGATTCGCTGGTACTTTAATTTTCAGCCTAATCCGCATTGTAAGGATAAAGCCGGAAAATCGGCGCAAGATTATGCTTCGGCTAATCCGGCGCTGGCAAAATGTACGGATATTATCGCGGCATTGCAGTTTGAAAACCTGCTCTGTGCCGAGTTTTGGAAAACGGCAACATCGGAAGATGTTGCCTCCGAAATTCGGGCCGGAAAAGATGTCAATATGCACGGCATAAGCGGCGAAACACCTTTGATGTTGGCTTGCCGATATTGCTCCGATACGCAAATTATTCAAGCGTTATTGCAAGTCGGTGCTGATGTTAATGCGTTGACCGATTTGCGCTTTAATTCGGCGTTAATGCGTGCCTGCCGCTGGAATAATCTTGAAGTGGTTAAGTTATTGGTGCAAGCCGGAGCGGATGTAAATTATGCCGCAGACCGTAGATATACGGCCTTGATGTCGGCCGCGGAGTTTAATCCGGATGCCGAGGTTATTCGCTATCTGGTGGCAAACGGCGCCGATGTTTGCGCGCGGGATATGTATAGAAACACGGCTCGTATATATTTAAAGCGCAATAAAGTGTTGGCAAAAAACAAAGAAATCATTGCCTTTTTGCGCAAACTTGAGCTAAAATCATGGTGGCAAGGAATCGTCAATAAGATTTTCGGACAACAACACATTAAAAAATAGCTGTTTATGCACGCACCGTGAAGCATCAGCGTTGTGCAAAAAAATCATAAAAAAGCGGAAGTAAGGTATGTCTAAGAAAAATAACTTTATCAGTTGCAAATGGTGGCAAAAAGCAACCCTCGAAGATGTATATAAGGAAATAGCATCCGGTTCGGATGTTAATGCGAGGGACGAATTTGGTACTTCGGTGTTAATTAATGCGGTTTTTTGCAAGACCGACACTTTGAAAATAGTGCAAACACTCATAGCGGCAGGGGCCGATGTAAATGCCGCGGATGATGTCGGTAATACGGTTTTGCTGTCAACAAAGGATTCCGAGATAATTAAAACACTGATTGACGCCGGAGCCGAAGTTAATGTTAAAAATCAGGACGGAACTACCCCGCTGCATCGTATTTTAAGTGATAATGAAAATCCGGAAACTGCCAAGATACTTATTGCTGCCGGCGCCGATATTAATGCCGGAGATAAAAACGGTAAAACAACATTGATGGAAGTTGCCGCCTTCAATCGAAATCCGGAAATAGCCAAACTGCTTATAGAGGCAGGCGCGGATATTACCGCAAAAGATAATAAAGGCAAAACGGCACTTAATTATGCCATAAAAGAAAATAATACGCCAATGTTCAGTTTGTTGGTATGCCATTGAAATATTCGGAGCACGAACTGGAAGTCAAATACGGCAGAGGAATCGTCAAAACCGGCGGGGAAAGTGTCAAATTATGGCATTTTCTTGTAATAACAGCCTTGCATCGTAAAAATATCGTGTGTATGATGAAGGAAAACTCTGGAGATAATAACCATGGAAAAGAAATATGATACATTTGATTATGAAATAAAACGTGTGACATACAGCCACAGTCATACATCAGGTGATGGTTTATTGCGATGCGTTTTTATGATAAACGGAGAAGATATACTGGATATTATCGAAAAGGCTTCAATAGATAGTGACGATTTTCATCATACAACTCTGACTGATTTATGGTTACATGACCTTGATGGTGACCCTTATGAGCCAGGGAGGATTCATTTGTTAATATGTTCATGTGACGAGCTGGGGTGTGATAATATTTCCGTAAGGGTAACAGAAAATGAAAATAGTATTAAATGGGACAGTTTTCGCAGTGAGGGTGACGATTCTGAAGACTTAAAACTTTCATTTGAATTTGAAAAGAATGATTATAACCGAAAAATGGAACAATTAAAGGCCTTGGCACGAGCATCATGCATGAGGTGAAAGGAACACAAAGATGGCTAAATATGACAACGAAAAGCTTTATATTGTAATTGACGAAGAATATCGTGATACATTTGAAGACAAAGTAAACGAGTTTTTAGCAAAAGGATATTTGCCTTTGGGCGGTGTTTCAACTCACACGGATAAAGACGGCCGTGTTCACTTTTGCCAAGCACTATTAAAATCGGACAAAGTCATAACATCTAAACAGGATTAAAGACAATGAAAGACAAACTGAAAACATTAAAGAAATATGCACTTATTACCGCTAAGTATATTTTTTATGCCTTTGTTGCGGTAACTATCATTGATTTAACAATTCTTTGTTATCTTAGAGGTTCTGAATTTAGAACATTAGGATATACAATATCTTCGTATGCTTTCAGATTATTTTTTGCCTTAGTTGTTTTTTGGTACTGGTATGTGGTTGTAAAAATTTATCAAACAATCATCAAAACAGATAAAGGATGGTGTGAAAGAATTATAAGATTCTGTATTGCTGTTATATTTTTATATCCATCGCTATGCTTTGGTGCTGTACTGACCTTTTTTATGTGTATGAATAGTTATGCCAACGGAAGTTATGATGAATGTATGGAAAGGTGCGTTAATGAAGACCAATCCAATTTTAATGAATGTACGTTTAATACCTGTGATTTTCCAATATGATATTTTGATATGTCGACAAGAGAAGTAAAATTAAGAAATACGCACGGGCAGGGTATAGGTGCCGCGTAAATCCATCATTAAATACTGGACATTCCGAATTGTCTGCTGTAATCTGCGGTCATAATAAAAATTCGGGAGTTTTTTGAAATATGAACTACAAGGTCATTGATAAAGAAACATATTATCGCAAGGGTGTGTTTCGCCACTTTTCGGAAGATTGCAAGTGCTCCACTTCTATGACGGCGAGAGTGGATGTAACCGAGCTTGCTGCCTGGTCAAAGCAGATGAATTCAAAGTTTTATCTGAATTTTCTGTATATACTTGCCAAAGTAATGAATTCGCGTGATGATTATCGCATGGGCTATCTTTGGCAGACGGGCGAGCTTATCTGCTATGATGTGGTCAACCCCACGCAATATGTATTTCATGAAGATACGGAGACTTGTACGCCGGTTTATACGCACTATTGTGAGGATTATGACACATTTTATGCCGGCGCGCTGCAAGATGTGGAAAAGGCAAAGCAAACGCGCGAATACGGGCTTGATATGGAAAATCATCCGAATTGGTTCGACGCCTCGTATATTTCGTGGCTCTCGTATGATTCACTGAATATCGAATTGCCGGACGGCTATTTGTTCTTTGCGCCTATCGTGAACTGGGGAAGATATCGCGAAGAAAACGGCAGACTGGTGATGCCGGTGAGCGTTCGCCTAAATCACGCGATTGCCGACGGGTATCTGGTGGCTAATGTGTTCCGCCTGTTGCAAAAAGAAATTGCGGCATTTGTCCGTCGCTGAGGTCATAAAACAGGTGAAACCATGATAAAAACAAAGCGTTTGCAAATATATCCGGCAACTCAAGAGCAAATGGAAGAGTTTATCGCCGCGCAAAGCGATGAGGATTTGCAAGCGGCTTATACCGAAATGCTGAGCGGCAGTCTTGCCCACCCGGAACAGCGGAATTGGTATGCCATTTGGATGATTGAACTTGAAGACGGTACTCATATCGGCGAATTATGCTTTAAGGGACTTGAAGAAAACGGGGTGGCGGAAATCGGTTACGGAATTGCAGAGCGCTATCAAAATCAGGGTTTTGCTACTGAAGCGGTGCAAGCGGTTGTTGATTGGGCTTTGAAAGAGCCTGATGTTACGGTAATTGAGGCCGAAGCCGACGCGAACAATATTGCCTCGCAGAGAGTCCTTGAAAAATGCGGCTTTGCGCCGAACGGTAAAATGGGCGAAGAAGGCCCGCGTTATGCGATAAGGAGAAAATAATGGCTATGATTTTTTTTATGTCAATTTATTGCTTTTTAACCAAAAACGTTTTATTCTCACTCTTAACAAGTGAGGTTTTATGATAATTTTAATCTCAGGGGCATCGCATACGGGAAAGACTTTGCTGGCACAAAAAATGCTGGAAAAGTATCACTTTCCGCTCTTGTCGCTGGATTTGCTGAAAATGGGGCTAATTCGCAGCAAGCAGACCGATTTGACAGCCCTCGATGATGACAAGCTGACGGATTATCTGTGGCCGATTGTGCGTGAAATGATTAAAACCGCTATCGAAAACAAGCAAAATCTAATCGTTGAGGGCTGCTATATTCCGTTTGCCTGGCGGCGGGATTTTAGCGAAGATTATCTGGCGGAAATCAAATACATCTGCCTGATTATGAGCCGAAACTATATTTTATATCACTTTGCGGATATCAAAAAATATGCCGACGTTATCGAGCAACGGCTGGATGACGGTGATTTTACGCAAGATGCGGCCTTAAAGGATAATGAGTACATTTTGCAGCAGTGCCGAAAGTATGATTTGCCGTACCATTTGATAGATGAAGAATACAACTTGGATGTGGGAGAATTCTGATGACAAAGGCAACGAAACCTAACCCAAATACAATTTTTCCGGTGTCGAATATCAAAACAGTAACCTATATCAAGCCGACGCTGAAAAATCCGAACATTATAGTCGGAGATTTTACCTATTTTGCCGATGTTGATTTTGAAAAGCACGTTACGCACCACTATGATTTTAACGGTGACAAGCTGATTATCGGCAAATTCTGCCAAATCGGGGCAGGGGTTGAGTTTGTGATGAACGGTGCTAATCATCAGATGAATGCCGTTTCCACGTTTCCGTTTTATATTATGGAAGGTTTTGAACAAGAGCCGCCGGCTGAGACCGACTTACCCCTCAAGGGTGATACGATGGTCGGTAATGACGTGTGGATAGGGCAAAACGTGACAATTCTGCCCGGTGTGCATATCGGCGACGGGGCAATAATCGGCGCTAACAGCGTTGTCGGTAGCAATGTCGAGCCTTATACGATTGTGGTGGGAAATCCCGCAAAACCGGTGCGCAAGAGATTTGATGATGAATTAATAGAGTTGCTGCTGAAATTCAAATGGTGGGATAAGAGTGTTGAGGAAATTAACGAACTGATACCGCTTTTGACTTCCGGCGATTTGAAGAAGGTCAAAGCCGAAATTCAAAAGAGATGTGATTAAAATGATAAGATCGCTGGAAATATCCGATTTAGATGAGGTAATGCAGATATGGCTTGAGGGCAATTTGCAGGCACACGACTTTATAGCGCCCGAATATTGGCGGCAAAACTATGATTTTGTGAAGAAAATCCTGCCGCAAAGCACGGTTTATGTTTTTGAAGACGGGCAAATAAAGGGCTTTATCGGCCTGCAAGACGACTTTATCGCCGGCATTTTTGTGCGCCGAGATTGCCAAGGACAAGGAGTAGGGCAGCAACTGCTGGATTTTGTAAAAGAGCAAAAGCATCATCTGCAACTGACGGTATATGAAAAGAACGCATCCGCTGTCGAGTTTTATAAGCAAAACGGATTTATCACCATTTCCGACCAAACCAATCCCGATACCTGCGAAAAAGAATTCCTGATGCGATATATCAAAAAATAGTTTTTTGCTAATAAGCTGTTATTTTTCGTTGTTAATCAAAGGAATTGATGTAGTATCATTACAAATAAAATAACAAAAGAGGTTATAATGAGAAATGTATTTTTAGGGTTAATTGTCGGTGTTGCACTTGGTGTCTTTCTTTTCTATCAATATAATGACAGAGAGACAATAAAGCCATGTGGCTATGGAAAAGAATATATTATTGAAAACTTCCAAGAATGGATAACAAAAGGGATTCAAGAAAAAGATGCCCGAATAAAAGATAAACCGATTAAGGTTGTGGATGCTGTCGGTATTCTTGAATACAATTCAATTCCGCATTTTGATAAAATTGAATTATACGAGGACCTTAAAGACAGTAGGGTTTGTAAGGCAACTCTTTTGGTAAACTATACTCCTAATAGTACTGAAGAAAATATAGAAGAAATAAGAGTTAGATTCCAAAAGGTAAATTCTTCTCCGGATGAAGGTGGGTATAGGTCAATGAATATGTCTGTTTCGGGGTTTGACTTTGAAGAAATAGCAAAATCAGCATTGGAATATTTTAGAAAATATAACAAGAAGTAAGACAAAACAATGTCACTTTTCACAAGAATTATCTTTGCTGCTGTTGGTTCTTTATTGAAACCCGTTAAGACAACCATAAAAGGGAAATGGGGAGAGGGTAAGGTTGCCCACATTTTATCACGGTTGCCGGAAGACGAATACAAAGTCATCAATGATGTGATTATCCAAACAAACGGATATACTTCGCAAATTGACCATATAGTTGTTTCAATCTATGGTATTTTTGTAGTAGAAACTAAAAATTATTCAGGTTGGATAACTGGTTTTGAAAACTCAAAACAATGGACACAGAACATCTACGGCGAAAAGCAATCATTTTATAACCCGATTAAGCAGAATAAAAGTCATATATTGGCGCTAAAAAATGAAATTTATATCATAAAGGACAATTTTATACCGATTATTGCGTTTTCTGATGATTGTTCGTTGAAGGTTGAAACAGAAACGCCGGTAATCTATCTTTCTCAAATTCTGGGAGAAATTAAACGGCATACCGAGGTTAAGTTTGATAAAACGCAATTAGATGGAATAGTAGAGCGAATTAAAGCCCTTAATATAGATTCTCCTGAAATGCGCCAACAACACGCCGATGAAATTAGGTACAATAAGCAACGGACAGAAGAGAAACTACGACAAGGAATTTGCCCTAGATGTGGTGCGTATTTAGTCTTGCGGCAAGGTCGGTTTGGAAAATTTTATGGATGTAGTAATTACCCAAGATGTCACTATACTCATTCGGAGTGATTAAGATAGCTACCTCACATTCTTCTTTCCGATATTCTTCTCCAGTATCTTGAGGCCGATGGTGTGCATTTGTTCGTCGGAACTGTAGCAATAGTTTTGCAAAACCACCGGACGTACTCCGACTTCCACCAAATCCAATGCCGTTTTATAAACGCAGGCCTCGGTATCAAATCCGCAAAGGTGGATTTCATCAAATGCCTTCATCTCCGGCAAATATGAGGTATAGCCGGTCTTGGTGAACACAATCGCATCTTTTTTCGGCGCAAAGGCGAGCGTTTCGTCATCATAACCCGCCCAATCCATTATGCCCGGCAGCGGCGAGCCGGTGTTGGTGAACTTCGAGACATAGACTACATCATATTCATGCTGCAGTTTTTCGATATTTTGCACGATTTCCGGCTTAACAACCGCCGCTTTCTGCGCATCAATGATTAACAGGGCCTTTTTCATTTATTGCTCCTCAGTGTGCCAATGTCGGTAGATTTCGGCCAAAATTGCACCGGAAATGTTATGCCATACCGAGAAAATTGCTCCCGGCACGGTGGCCATGGCAAGCGTTGGAAACGAGGTGGCGGCCAAACTCGTGGCCAATCCGGAGTTCTGCATGCCGATTTCAACAGAAAACGCCTTAACTTTCGCCGGTTCCATTTTGAGCAACTTGCCGAGCGTAAAGCCGCACAAATAGCCCAAAAGATTATGCAACACGACAACGCTCAAAATCAAAAGTCCGCAAGTGTAGATTTTTTCGGCATTGTGCGCCACTACCGTCGCCACAATCATACAAATCGCCACCACCGAAATCACCGGCAGCAAATCCACCATTTTTTGCGTGGCGGTCGCAAAGAAACGATTGATAACAAAGCCCAGCATAATCGGGATTAAAATCACATTGACTATCGCCAACAGCATACTCGCCATGTTCACCTCAACGGTTGTATTGAGCAGCAGATAAGTCACCAGCGGCGTCAAAAGCGGGGCGAGCAGGGTGTTTACGCTGGTCATGGAAACCGAAAGCGCAATATCGCCCTTGGAAAAATAGGTAATCACATTGCTGGCCGTTCCGCCCGGGCAGGTTCCGACCAAAATAACGCCGGCGGTCAGAGCGGCATCAAGCCCGAACAGCCGGCTCAAGGCAAAAGCCAGCAGCGGCATAATCGTAAATTGGGCAAAAATGCCGCAGAGTATATCCTTCGGGCGCTTGAAGACCAAAACAAAGTTCTCCGGCTTCAGGGTCAGGCCCATACCGAACATCACCACCATCAGCAGATAATTTATCCACGAGGTTGAAATCCACAGAGCGCTTGCCGGGGCAAAAAGCGACACCAGGGCAATAACCAGCACAATCAGCGCCATGTATTTAATAAAAAAGTCTTTGATTATTCTCATTTTCTACCTCTTTTAAGAAATCGCACCCACGATAGCACATTTATTTTTGATAATCAACAAGCTAATTAGGGGCAAAAAGGGGATTTATTATTGACAAATTAGTGGAAAAATGCTATATTCAAGCAAAATAGCGTGATATCAACGGATAGAACGGAGACAGGTATGAATAAGATAATTAAAGATGTCATAAATTTTTTCTCTCATCCCGATGAGACGGCTCAGGCTGAGCCGAAGAAACCGCAGGCAAAGCCGAAAGCAGCGAAAGAGAAAACATATACCTTTAAAGACTTAGAGTTTAGGCACGATAACCGTAGCGGTATGACTTATGCCGCTATGAAGTTTAATAACGGCTACCGGATGTATATTTCGGTTAAGGATTATACCGAAGATTGGGCACACCGGGAATACTTGAAACATGAAGCGCCGTCCGGATATGAAATAAAAATCGTTGATAGCAAGGGCAGAGAAAACGGCACTTGCTTAAATAAAGACGGGAAAAACCTGATTGCGTATAACAAAAATGCCGTTACAACCTTGATGAAACAAATTCAGCAGTTGGATGAAAACGGGCATTTGTCCGCCAAGCATAATGCCGCGATGATTGAGGCCAGAAAAAAACATATTTTGAAAATGCGGGAGCGCAGAGAGGCAGATAAAAAGAACCATCCGGAAAATGCCGTCTCCGGGACCAAGGTTGCCGACGATATTGCCGCGGCTGTAATCTCGGGGAGCGAAAAAAGAGAGATTACTCCGTCGGTTGCTCTCGAATACAGAAAGAAATTATCTCGCGATCAATAGAAAAGTTCGGCCTTAGCAGACTGGACTTAACTCTCCCGAGTGTTACGGCTCGGTATTTTCGGTTGCACGTTTCGTGCCGTCTTTGAAAATCTCATAATGCGAAAATGTTATAAAAAGAGGTAAAATTAATTCCCCTTTAAGGTGAAAATTTTGTTGCAATATTGCACAAATTATTTTAGCATGCAGAAAAATAAGAATAAGGAGGGAAAAATGCCGAAAAAATACAAAAAAGTGGTTATTCTTGATTCTGTAATTCTTTACCCGGAACATAGAAGAAGACTGGAAAATTTAGCGGAAGAAATTGTCGAATATAACACATGCAACACCGAGGATGAAGTTCTTGAAAGAACGAAAGGTGCCGACTGTGTTATAAGTTGTTGGGTGGATATTCCCAATAAAGTCATTGATTTAAATCCGCAGCTGAAAACCATTGCGTTTTGGACACACGCTTATGAGCATAGAATTGATAAAAAATATGCGGAAGCTCACGGTATTTTTGTGCCTTGTATCCCTGACTACGGTACGGATTCCGTCGCAGAGCTGGCTTTAGGCGGGTTGCTGGAGCTGTATGGCGATGAAGAAAAGTCATTTATGCCGAAAACAGAGAAAAGATCATTGGCCGAAAGCGTGGCAGATCAAATATTCAATGATGTGAGACGCTTTAAGAGAAATGTCAAAGACAACTTAAAAGGTGTCTGGTTGCATGAGTATATTAAAGAAGGAAAGTTAAAATATACAAATGAGAAAAATTTGCCGGAAGAAACAATGAAAGGGTTAACCGTCGGGGCATTTATAAGCAAAGGGTTCGATATTGAAATCTTAAAAATGCTGTCACGCGGTTTTTGCATGAATGCGATTGCCTGTTACAGCGATTTTCCTTATGAGTTGGATATAGCCTTCAGACCGGTAGAAAAATTGTTGGCGGAAAGTCAGGTAATTATATATGATTCCGCGGATATTGAGCCGGAGGTTGAAAAAGCAATATTGTCCGGTAATTATTTATCGGTGGTTGACTTGCAGAAAGTTAATAAATTCGGCAGATCGATTATCGGGAAAAAGCTGGGTATCGTCGGTTTGGGAAGAATTGGCAGCAGAGTCGCCCAAATCGCCAATGATGCCTTTAAGATGGACGTACATTACTTTTCCAGAAGAAATGATGTAAGCAGCGTTTATAATACGCCGGTAAAATGGGCATCAATGGATGAAATTCTGACACAATCGGATATAATTACGTTCCATTTGCCGCACGTCGGTGCCGAGCGCTTTATCACGGATGAGATGATAGAAAAAATCCCGAACGGTACAACGATAATAAATGTCAGCGTCGGTAATATATTTAATGATCAGAAAGTGTTGTTGGATCGTTTTGCTAAGAAAGAATTAAACGGTTATCTCGATGTTTATGCAACACTGCCGCCGCGTGCCGTTTTGAGAGAAAATAAGGATGTTTTGCTTTCAACATACAGACTGGGTTGGCGCACAAAGACAACCATCGGATTGAAAACGCATAAGTTATTAACCAAATTAGAGAACGGAAAGAATTAAAGTATTATAAATATATGATATAAAACAAAAATTCTTTTGAAGGGAGAATAAATATGGCTCATGTAAGAAAACAAATGATATCTTTTTTTATGACGACTAAGTGTAATCTGGCTTGTAAATACTGTTACACCCCTAAATTGAAGAATTTGAAAAAGGAAGACCAGCAATTAAGTCTTAAATTTGCCAAGAAGGGAATTGACGATTTCTTTAGGGACAGTCCGAGCCGATATATTCGTTTTTACGGAATTGGTGAGCCGACTTTGGAAATAGAAAAAATAAAGAAAATATGCGAATATGCTCGTGAAAAAGCGGGAGATAAATTGTTTGTAGAATTACAAACCAACGGATGTTTTTCCAAAAGCGTTCGCGACTGGATTTCCAAAAATGTCAATGTTCTGTGGGTTTCTTGCGACGGACCGGCCGAAGTTCAGGATGCGCAACGTCCGACCAGAGGCGGCAAGGGAACATCTAAACTTGTTGTTGAAAACCTGACTTATTTAAATCAGTTCAAAAATATTCAGGTGGGAGTTCGGGCTACGCTTACGGACAGGATGATTGAGCGCCAGGATGAGCTTGTCGATTATTTTCACTCTTTGGGAATAAAATATGTAAATGTGTTGCCAGCTTTTTCTCCCGTTGAGGGAAGTGAAGGGGAAAAATTTACCTGGGATCCGATTAAATTTGCGCAAAATTTCTTGAAAGCGCACAAAAAAGCAGAAAAGCTCGGCGTATGGTATAACACAATGTGCATAGTTAATTTTGACGAACCGACACGTCATGCTTGTCGTTCGTGCACACCATGTCCGCATTTGACGACAGACGGTTATATATCTTGCTGTGACTTTGCCCAGCTCGGCCCAGAATATGAGAAAAATGCGTTGCAGCAACTCATATACGGAAAATATGACGAAAAGACCAATACAATAACATATAATGAAGATAAAATCGCAAAAATCAGACACAGATGTGCCGAAGAACTTGAAAAAACAACATGTAAAGGCTGTAAGTATGTTCGGAATTGTGCCGGCGGTTGTATGGGCCAAGTGGTTAACGAAACCGGTGATTTGATGGGAAAATGTGAGCAAAACTGCCAGATTGTGAATTATCTTGCCAAAAGGATGCCGAGAAACAAAAAATTACATCCGGCTTTTCACTCGTAGGAGAAAGCAATGCAAAACAAATTAAAAGATGCCGTTGTTCTCATAACCGGATCAACAAGGGGCATCGGCAGAGCCACGTTGGAAGAATTTTTGAGTTATGGCGCAAAAGTTATCTTGCATTCCCGCCGTCCGCTGAAAGAACTGGAAACGATTGCAAAACAGTATCCTGAAGGTCAGGTTTATCCGATATCGGCGGATTTATCCAAACCTGAAGATTGTTCGTTTTTATTGAAATCCGTTATCGATAAGTTCGGTAAATTGGATATTCTGGTCAATAATGCCGGTATAATATACAGAGAACGGGAAACTCTCCCGAATTCGTCGGCATGGCAAAATACATTGCAGGTTAATTTGCTGGCTATTGCGGATCTTATACGTATGAGCGTGCCGTATCTGAATAAAAGCGAAATTGCCTCAATAGTCAATGTTTCTTCAATATACGGGACAATCGGGACGCTGGAAACTCTTTCTTATTCGATTTCAAAAGGCGGAATTAATACGTTAACAAGAACGCTCGCAAAAGAATATGCCCCGAAAATTCGCGTAAATGCCGTTGCTCCCGGCAATGTGGATACGGAACTTACCAAATCGGGCGGAGAAAAAGTGAGTACATATTTTAATGAAGTTACCCCGTTGAAAAGATCTGCCACGCCGCAAGAAATTGCCGCCGGAATAGTATTTTTGGCATCTCCCGCGGCAAGTTTCATCACCGGCCAAATTCTTACCATAGACGGAGGCTATTCAATAAGATAAAGGAAGGCATTGTATGCAAAAAGGATATTTTATTTTTACTCCGGAGGGAAAGCTTGTTCCCGTAGATGTTTTTGATTATACAAATAAAGAAGGGCTGTTTTCTTTAGTTCAGAGTGAGTGCTGTTCCCGTAATACCGTTGATATTAAAAAGCGCAAAAAAGTCGAAAATATACTTCAGGAACTGGGGTTTGAGTGGGATCCGCTGGCCTATCCCGGATATATGCGGCAAAAAACAACGGCCGTCATGATGCAAGAGATGATGGAAGATAAATATTGGAATATTGCCGAACAATTTTGTGCCGAAAATAATATCAAACTTCATAATATCAGCTCCGGTGAACTGTTTAAGACCGACCACCCTTATTTTATGAAGCAATTAGAGATTATCAAAAAAGGGCAAATGTATGGAACGGATTTGTATGACGTTACCTCAAGTGACGGCAAACAGATATTGCGATATATTGCTTGCGCAAACAAGCATATAATTGCCAAAGAACTAAATTTGAAATCGGAAGATTTACCCATCGCTTTTTTTGAAATTTCAAAGAGTTATCGTCACGAGAAAAAAGAGGAGTTATGTTTGTGTTCGCGCATTTGTGCGTTTCATAATGTGGATACCCATATACTTTTCAACACATTTCAAGACGGATTAAAGATGTTGCTTAAGGCACATAAGTATTCGCTTTCGTTAATGAAAGAATTATATCCCAAATGCGAATTGTTATGCAATATAAGCCAAAAGACCTTTGAACAACACAAACCTTTTATGGAAAAATTGGGTAAAACTCTGGGCGGCGAGATTTTGCTCAACATTATTCCCGAAGATACGACATACGGGAATGATACGAATATTGATTTGGAATATAAAATAATAGATTATTCCGGATGCCCTTTGGAATTTGCAACGCTTCAACTGGATGACGGTACCTCGCAATTTGCTTATGATATACGTGCGAACGATGCAAACGGCGCTAGTCACAACGTTTCTACAATGCATACGGTTTTTCTGGGCTCTGTGGAAAGAGCTATTTATGCCTGCGTGGACAGTGCACTGCAAAAAATGAAACCCGGCGAGTGCTTTTTGCCGTTACCTGACTGGATAAATCCCATTAATGTACGCTTTATTTGTGATTTTAAAGTCGGCAAGCAGCTGAAAGATAAATTACTGGCATTTGAAAAACATGTCGGATGTGTTGATGTTGATGACAGAAACATTGATATTGCCGAAAAAACGGCGGATACGGATGCAAAATATATTCCTCTGTTTGTAATCATAAAGAAATCAAAAAGAGGATTTGTGTTCAACCTGAAAGACGGAAATAAAAAGTTTATTTTAGAGACGAATAAATTATCGGATATCCGAAAATATTGCATTGAAAAAATGTCGCTGAAAACCGATAAAAAAAGGTATTTCCCGTTATTAAAATCTGGCCGTGTGCTTTGAAATATGCAAACACCGGGGCATGAGAGGTATTTTGAAACAGGTCTTTCGGCTTCTTGATGGCTTTTCTGACGATTTTTGAAGTGCGGCTGGAGTGAGCTCGCGATTTTCGAGCTGAATTCGGCTTGTTTTTAACTGATGGGTGTTAGGAACTAGAGGTTGAATAAAATATCAGTCACTTGAGTTTACAGAAGTATAAAATTTCCTTATGATTGTCAAAATTTGTCTTGCCACTGTTGAAAAAACGATAGTTTGTGTCAAATTTTTTTACATTTCCCATAGTTTTCAAAATATAAACAATATCTTGTTCTGTTATTTTGTTTATTGATGCCCCACTGTTTGCTACGTATGTATTATTATAGGATAACAATATGTACTTAGTTTTTAAAGATTTTATTAACTCAAATAATGCCTCTTTCGCACTTGCTGTTGAATATTGACTCATTTTTTCTTTTCGAGGCATTTTCAAAGTTTTACCAATAACAGATGGTTTTTTCCATTCAGCTAGATTTTCAAGTAAATGATAAAAATTTATGTATTGTCTAGCATTATACGGAGGATCTAAATAAACAAAATCTGCATTGATATCTTTAGCTAAAACATTGGCATCTTTTTGATATATGTCTGGCGCATATTTGTATTTTTGCAAGTTCAACATCTGCAATTCAACCCCTTTTATTATAGGTTGACGACCGAGAAACGCCTCAAAGTGTCCAACTGTATTCGCTATTTTATCTGCAGTATACAACAAGGATGCTAATATAATATAATACTCTCTATGGGTCAAGGTAGGTCTTATAGATTCCAAGTGCTCCCTAATAGATCCTATTTTTTTTGCATCAATATATGAATAATATGTATTTGAAAAATTATCTGAAAAATAATTATCTATTATAAAATCTGTTGCTGTATTATAGTAATGTATAAGTTTATTCAATCTAGTTTGATCAAAATCTCCGTTTGATAGCCAAGCTTGATAAAAAACAAAATTTGAATACAAATTATCATTAACAATCACTTTTTTTCCAAGAGACAAAAAATGCTCAGAGACAACGCCTGTTCCTGCAAATAAATCTGCAAAAATCGAAAATTCAACCCCTTCTGTTTCAATAACAGAATCTATAAAAGATAATAACTTAAACTTATTACCTATGTACCTTCTATTTTGTAGATTATATGTCATAATTTAATACCAATACTTCTCGTTCGTGTGCTTGTCTATTTTTCTTATGATAACTAGATGACCTATAATGATAATCTATATCTATTACATTAAATCTATGTCTTTTTATCCAATTCATTAATATGGTGTTTTCGAGACCTTCCTTAGATAATACGTTTGATAACGCAAATTTTACACTATTGTCATGTAAAAACTCTAATGTGTCGAGCAATTTATACTCCTGCGCATCTGTCCATGAATTATTATTTTGTGAATTGGCAGTATTGTAAACAGCGTTTGTTATTAAATAAGGTGGATCGCAATACACAAAGTCATTTTTAGACAGTTCAAATTCTTTAACTACCGAAAAATCTGAGAAATAAAATTTTATATTTTTATTTTTTGTACCGGTCTTAAAAGAATGTAACTTATCACGTATACTTGCATTAAAATCTGTTTTTCCAATAGGCATGTTAAATTTACCTGCAGAGTTAAATCTAATATCGTTGTTAAAGCAGTAACTTATAAGTACCAATAAATATATTGAACGAGTGCTAGAGTCCATCACTGTCGAATTGAAATAATTTCTTAGTTTTTCATATCCAATCTTATTGTAATTCTTAAATCCGTTATTTCCTTCAACGTATTTTTTATAGACATCATATCCATTATTAAATGTATCAGATAGTTTAAATTTCTGTATAATGCTTTCAATATTTGAAACTATACTTCTTTCAGAAAACATTTGTAGTGTTTGTAATAATTCTATAACAGATTTATTTATATCTAAACAAATCACTTCTTGTGATCTTTCAATAACGTTTAATCCTACGCTCGCGCCGCCACAACATAAATCAACAAATCTGTTTATCTTTTTGGGGAAAACAGGCAAAATCTGGTCTAACAACCTAGATTTATTCCCTGTATAATTTAATGGTGTTTTTATGAAATTATTTGTTGCACACATATCAATCGCCTTCTATTCCATAGAATCGTGCCAGGGTTTCAATATCTACAAATATACCTTTGCGAATTAATTCTCTTTTATCACTATTATTGTAATACAAATTTAGCATTTTCATGATAGTACCTTTATCTGCATTATGTATTTTGCGATGGCAATTAGGGCATATTGGAACTATATTTTCGACAATATCAACATCTTTCTCAAAAAATTTAGAATTTTCCATTTGAATCATGTGATGTCCCTCTAGATATGTCAAATCTTTTTTTGTTTTAAAATAATTTAGTTCGTGTGCTAAATGTTCTTTTTCGTCCGTCGCAAAATAATCAAAGAAGCACTTATAGCCATACTTTTCAAGAGCAGCTTGTTTTATATTCTTACGTTCTCTCTTTTTAACAAATTGATTATCAAACTTAATTCCTAGCGTAAATTCAAACATGTCCTTAAACATTATCCTATTTTTGGTATTCAAAAATATTTCTAATATTTTCTCCTTGCTGTCTATATCAAAATAGTCATTGATATGATTATTAAATACAGAACTAACATAATCATAAACAATTGTTTCATAATTTGAATTATCAAAATTTCTCTCGCATGCCTGCCTAAATAGGTAGTAATTCAAAATAACAGCTAATTCTCTTGTGAAATTTCCTACACCGCCTGCAATTTGGGCTCTTTTATAAAGAATGGAGTTTCGTTCATTCAATGTTTCTTTTAAGAAGTCAATACCTTCTAACGAAATCTTATTTTGTATTAGTTCATAAGCTATATCCAATGCTTCAGGGACAGCTGGATTATAAAATAACATAGCTAATGTTAGCCTATTGACGTCGCCAGATAACAATTCATTTGTTGATTCAGATAAGAAATCACCGGAAATACTGGATAATACTTTTATGGATTCAACTAATGGCTGGTTATCTATATCAAAGTATCGACCAGTTAATAAATATAAATGCAATATGAAGCATAATATATTTTTATTATGTTCTTCTTCATATATTCTGTATAGTTTTTCTCCAATATTATTTATTTTGGGAGAATCTTTTACGTTCCTAAATAATATTTTAGCTAATTCGAGTCTTCTAAATTTTTGCTTGTTTGTTTCTTGAATATCTACATCTTTAACCCATTCTTCCCACTTTTCATAATTATCCTTACGAGATATATATTCTGGCAATAAATCAATGACGTATCCTGCTAATGTATTGATGGAACGAATGTTAGTTGTTATGAAGCCAAATATTCTATGTTGACTATTTGTATGTGCGCTAGAGGTGAATTCATTATTAGGTAAGTTTAAAACAACATTTTTTAATTCCTTCAAATACATAACAGAAACTCCTGATTTATTTTATACAACCACCGTTTTAGTTTTACTCAATTAGCCTCAGAAAGCAAGCTTTAATACTTATTTATATTCATTTTTTTTTTAAATTATTGTCTCTGCGTTCCTTTGTGCTCATCTTGCAGGCGTTTCATACACAAGGTCATCATCATTCCAATGACCTTTTTGTTTGGGATATCTCTTGTATCTAATAGCGAAAGAGCATAACGAGCAATTCTTTTACCACCGAGGCGGAGCGTAAAGATTGATTGGCTATCAGTATCAACAATCAACTTGTTCATACGATTTTGTTTATTCCAACTAGATTTGAAAAGACTTCTGTTGAAGTTTGTCTTTGAGAACATTACTTTGACCGAGGGCGAAATCAGTTACAAGTTAAGATTTCCGTTCAATGAGTTTATCAATATCAACACACCGAGAGGAAACAAAGCATTATCATTCGAACCGATGCAAACCCTTGCTGCACAAGGTGCTCAGGGAATTGCAAACGAAAATATACAATCAGGGTATATGAATTTTTGCGAACCGCAAATTATTGAGAAAAACAAGGAGTTGCATCAAAAAATGCAACTCCTCTCCAATCTGGCTGGGGCGGCTGGAAGCGTTTTTGTCAACCCCTTAAACCTCTGTATTTTCAAAAATATTTTCTCATGGGCGGAGGTATGGCAACACTTTGTGTCACATTATTGTGTCACACCCATCTGCAACTTAAAGACAGCATACAAAATTGCACT
>JAEEYV010000028.1 GCA_016288295.1 Alphaproteobacteria bacterium | reverse complement strand
TTTTGGTGGCAAATGCGTTGGCTCAGGGTGAGGCTATGATGCGCGGTAAGACTGTCAAGGAGGCAGCTGTTGAGTTAACAAAAGCCGGAAAAAACAGGGATGAAGTTGCAAGATTAAGACGTTATAAGAGCTTTAAGGGAAACCGTCCGACAAATACAATAGTAATCAAAAAACTGGATCCGTATACTTTGGGTATGTTAGTAGCTATGTACGAACACAAGGTTTTTGTGCAGGGCGTTATTTGGAATATTGATTCATTTGATCAAATGGGAGTCGAACTGGGGAAGCAAATGGCATTGAGTATTTTGCCAGAGTTGCAAGGCAATATTTACGGGCAACATGATAGCTCAACCAGTGGATTGATTGCCTTAATCAAAAAAATCAGAAAGTAGAAGTAAAACATGACTATCCGTATTCTTCCTAACAATCTAGTAAATCAAATTGCCGCCGGAGAGGTGATTGAACGTCCGGCTTCGGTGGTAAAAGAGTTGGTTGAAAATGCTATTGATGCCGGCGCCTCCTCGATTGAGGTTACATTGGTTGATGGTGGTAAAAGCCTGATTGTGGTGAAAGATAACGGAAAAGGCATGAGTGCCGATGAATTGTCGTTGGCAGTCAAACGACACGCAACATCAAAGTTGCCGGATGATGATTTGTTTCATGTAAATTATCTGGGGTTTAGGGGGGAGGCCTTGCCTTCTATTGCTTCGGTGGCTAAACTTTCAATTATTTCACGGACGAAGGAAGCCGACAGCGCTTGGAAAATAGATGTAATCGGCGGAGAAGAAAAAAAAGTGGTTCCGGTAGCGGCTAATAAAGGAACAACGATTGAAGTCAGAGATTTGTTTTATACTACACCTGCAAGGCTAAAATTTCTTAAAACCGGGGCGAGTGAAACGGCTCAATGTATAGATGTGCTTAATCGCATTGCCTTGGCTAATCCGTCGGTTTCGTTTTATTTGTTTGATGACAAAAAGAAAAGAATTGCTCTGAATGCATGCCAAGGAGAACTGTTTGATGCAAGATTAAAACGCATAAGCGACGTTATGGGGGCAGAATTCGGTGAAAATTCATTGATGATTGATGCGCATAAAGATGATGTGTCAATCAGCGGTTTTGTTAGTTTGCCGACGTATAACAAAGCTAATTCGCTGTCGCAATATTTGTTTGTAAACAATCGTCCGGTTAGAGATAAAACTTTGCTTGGAGCGTTAAAAGCTGCTTATCAGGGAGCTTTAGAGCTGGGCAGGTATCCAATATGTGCGTTATTTTTTGAAGTAAAACCGGAACTGGTTGATGTTAATGTACACCCGACTAAAGCCGAAGTACGTTTTTTTGATGCCAATGCCGTCCGCGGATTGTTGATTAGTGTGGTTAGGAATGCGCTTGCCCGAGGCAGTATGCAAACGGCACAGACAACTGACTTTTCAAAAATTTTGCAAGACAATTTGCCGACAGATGAAGTAAGCAGTAGTAGTACGATGTTTTTGCGGGAGAATTCTGTAAGGAATTGGCAGATGCCAAGCCACGGACGCTCGGCTTCGGCACGAAGAATGATTGAAGATGAGGTTATTCCGCAGTTGCACAAGACTTTTTCGGTCAAAACTGAAGATGTTGCGGAAAATGTTGAAGATTGTGGTGTGTTAGGTATGGCTAAGGCGCAGTTTCATAATACATACATAATTTCGCAGACTGAAGATAGCATTATCATTGTAGATCAGCATGCGGCACATGAACGGATTGTTATGGAAAAATTTAAGGCGGCACAAGCTGAAAAAGAAAAAATTCCTACCCAGATGTTATTAATTCCGGAAGTGGTTGATTTATCCCTGGCGGAAAAAATTGCCGTGTTGGAAAATGCTGAAGAATTAGATAAATTGGGATTGGTAATTGAGGAATTCGGCTCAACAGCAGTGATTGTACGTGAAGTACCGGCTTTGATTGCGGATTGCAATGTAAAAGAGCTAATACATAATTTGGCCGAACAAATTAGAGAATGGGGCAAAGATTTTGCTTTGGAAGAAAAAGTTAATCATTTTTGTGCGACAATGGCTTGTCATGGATCGGTGCGGGCAGGGCGCAGTTTGAATTTGGCAGAGATGAACAAGCTCTTGCGTGATATGGAAAAAACGCCGTATTCGGGGCAATGTAACCATGGGCGTCCAACTTATATTGAGCTGAAGTTGAGTGATATTGATAAATTGTTTCATCGATAATGTTTTTTAGCTTGACAGGCAAGATTATATTTTGTAAAACCTCATAAGCTAATGGCGAAAGTAGCTCAGTTGGTTAGAGTGTCGGTTTGTGGTACCGAATGTCGTGAGTTCGAGTCTCATCTTTCGCCCCAATAAAAAAGCCGCCCCACAAGGGCGGCTTTATGCGTGGTTAGTTTATCTGTGTTTTTGAAGACGTTGTTTTAAGATAGCCATAGATATTTCAATTGCTTTTTGTGGCTTACTCTTTTTAGGTAATGTCTTATTTTTTTTATTTCCTTTTTCTACGTGTCTTCGAGCGACTGCTTTGAGGGCTCTATAAAACTCCATGCCTTTGGGGTGGTGTGTCATATTGCCGTTTTCATCAAACATCCAGACATTGTGTCCGTCTGAGAAATCCTTGCTTTTGAGAGTTCCGTCTTCGTACCATTCATGTACAATATTGTTAGGAAGAAATTCTACTTCCATATTTCCGTTTTCGTACCACAAACGCCATGTGTTGTCAGGGAGTAGTTCTTCTCGCATTTGTCCGTTTTTATACCATGAATGAAAAGTGCCGTTAGGAAGCTCTTCTGTTTTAATGTTTCCGTTGTCATAATAGGTTCGACATGCATCTTCTGTTCTTTGAAGTTGATTTTGTTGGGATCTTGTCATTTTTTTATTCCTACCTATTATTAATGTTTATATGCTATCATAGAATTATGTTTGGCGCAAGTGTTTTTTGTCTATTATTGCGAGCCAAAATAAAAGGTTATCAAGGGGATGATAATGATTGACTAATAAAAACTTTGTGTTAGCATGCAGTCGACAAACCATTATTATTCACTTATTTAAAAAACAATTATTTTATGACAAATTTTAAGACACCTGCTCCAGCACCATCACAGGAACCGACATTATTTCCGACTTATGATCAGCTGGTGCAAGAAAATGAAAATTTAAGGCGCCAAATTGAAAAATTGAAGGAAGAACTTGCAATTACGAAGAGCCTCTATAATGAGGAGTGTGTTGCAAACGATAAACTTCGGCGAGAGAATGCTGTTTTGGAGGAGTGATTTCATTTTCGCACAAGTTTGCTGAAATGAGAATTTGTTGCCTGAGTAACACGAGATGAGAAAACGGGAAAAACGCAAGTTTTTTCCGTTTTCTTATGCAATAAAGATAATTTTTGTTGCTTTTAGTAAAAATAAGACTATAAAATTTATACTCGATAATGCGAGTATAATTCAATGGTAGAATGAGAGCTTCCCAAGCTTTAAATGCGGGTTCGATTCCCGTTACTCGCTCCATTTTTTTACTTTGACTGGGAGGACTATAAATGAAAAAGTTATTTGCATTATTGTTGGCGGCCGGTTGCTTGACAGCGTTTCAGGCTAAGGCTGATTTGGTCAGTGCGGCTACCAAAGCTCAAAATAAAATTGACAGTGCAACCGCAACTGTTGAAAATACAAAGGCTTCTGTAGCTGATGCTCAGACTGAGGCAACTCAAAAAGCTGAAGCCAAAAAACAAGCAGTAAGAGATAAGGTGGCTGCTAAAAAGGCTGAGGTGCAGGCAAAGAAGAAAGAAATAAGAAATAAAATTGAGGCCAAAAAAGCTGAAAATGAAGCTAAAAAAGCCGAGCAGAAAAAAGCTGTTGAAGATACCAGAAACAGCATCAATAATTTAAAAAACGCTTTTACAAAATAAATTTAGATGTACTAGGACACGACAGCCCCTCCGCAAGGAGAGGCTGTTTTGACGTATGAGGATTTTTTTGTTGACGTTTTGTCAAAATTGTGCTAGTATTAGACTCGATATTTTGAATTATTAACCTTATAATTATATGAAGCTTTATGGAGATGTTAAAGAATGTTTTATGGGCAATTGGTGATGATATCCGCATCATTGCTAAAGTTCTCAAGCCACTGGCACGATGGAAGTTTGAGGTTCTGGGTATTATTGGATTATTACCGTTGTTTGGGCGAATCTTTGATATGAATCAAATACCGGAACCAATGTGGTATGCTGTTGTAATCGGCATACTTTTAGCGGTATGGTTTGTAGTCTTCTACTTCGAGGCTTGGGGAGAACTGGGTTGGGACCTTACTTTTTTAGGGTTTAAGATTGTTCCCATATTCGTCTGGGCTTATTGGCTCGGCGCGGCGGCAAAGTACTGGCTGCATGCACCGAACTGGTTGCACTATGCAATCCTAGCACTTCCGGTGTATGTTTTGGTATGGCATATGGGGAAAGCATACTGCAACCACATCAAGAAAAAAATGGATGAGCTCAGAAAAAGTTAGTAATTTTCTTAATACCGAAACCGCCTCTCCGTAAGGAGGGGCGGTTTTGGTTATGGAAGATTTTTTTTGTTGACGTTTTGTCAAGAATATGTTAGTATAACGTTGTAATAAATATTATTGTTTTAATAATTAATTGTATGGAAAAGAAAAAGTTAACCTTGCTAGGTATCGTATTTAATGATGTGATAAAGGTGATGAAAATTGGAGTCTTAATCAGTGCGGTTATCCTCTGGTTTTCTATTTTAGTTCCACTTCCTGAAACGGCAAAAGGTAATGATGTGTATGGGATTTCCACCTTTGTTGTGGGGTTTGTATTAATCGCCAAAATGTTAACGGATATTTTGGATGAAGATGATATAAATCCAATCACAATCAGTGAATTATGTGGTATTGTATGGGCATACTGGATTGGTATATTCGTAGATTATGTATTTGATACGCCAGACTGGGTGTACCATACCATTGTCATCATACCATGGGTCGTGATGGCTGGATATGGAATATACTCATATATCAACCGTGTTAAGAAAAAAAATTGACGAACTTGAATAATTCTTTAACCGAAACCGCCTCTCCGTAAAGGAGGGGCGGTTTTGGTTATGGATATTGACACATTATGAAAAAAATGCTACAATGGTATTGTTCAAATGTTAATTATTGTAGGTATTATGGATGATAAACAGAAAAATTTTTGGTTTTTTGTGGGGGCGGTTGCTGGGGCTAGTTTCCATATTGTTGCAATGGGTATTTTCCAATATATCCATGCGGATACTTGGGGCATGCAGCTTCACGAAAAAATTTATCAAATATGGCCAGTTGCTATATTTTGGTATTTAATGTTCTGGGTCTTTTTCGAAACGTTCTGGGATTTTTCTGAAGAGTGGACAGGCGAGGCTTTGAAAGATAAGAAGTATAAAAAGCTGTACGATGCAATGCAAATTACGATTTTGAATAGTATTTCTACGTCTGTATGTGTATATGATGTATTGTTTTTTATCAAACCTAGCCATCCCTGGTTTTATTACGTTATGTTTACCCTTCCTTTGTGGGCAATTGGAGTGAACATTCGAAGATTCACTAAAAAATAATTCTGTTAACCGAAACCGCCTCTCCGTAAAGAAGGGGCGGTTTTGGTATGTGAAGAGTTGTAACCTATTGACATAAAAGATATTTTTGATAATACTGCGAGTTGAGATTTTGATTATTATAAAATTATAACAAATATGAAAAGTAAAAGACTTTTACCTAGAAATGTGCTTGCGGCAATGGAGATTGAGCGTGCAACAATGCAAAGAATGGGAATATCTCCATGGATGAACGAGACATTTATTAACATCTTTGAAGATACTTATTGGAAGCCGACTGTTAAAGGGCTTTATAGGGATTATCTGTTAAACTGGTGTAAAGATATCCTCACGAAACAAGTAGTGAAGGCAATGCCTCAAGACAAGCAACAAAAACTGCAAACACTTTGGCATGACAATGTTAATGAAAGTTTTGTTGCCTCCTCGGATATGGTATATGCTGGACTGTGGGCACAGGTCATTTATGCTTGTGATACAAATCCGGATTTGCTGTTTGTGATACCGGAGTTTGTGTCAGGGTATGTTTCGATGTTGAAGATGAAATGATTTTACTGAATGCAGAAGCGGTTGCCTTTGTGGGGCAACCGCTTCTGTTGTTATGACTATGAGCAATTAGTCTTCAAGTCCGAGTTGACGATATTTTACTCTGACATCATATTTGTTGCCATAGCTGTTAATCAACTGAGAAGAGGCTTCCTGTCTGAGATCAAGACTGAGACGACGGTTGATAATATCCATATCTTGTTCAGATAATTCACGGGGAGAAGCATTGCTGTCAATAACAGCGATAATTGTTTTGTCACCAACAGAAAATTGTTTACCGATATTATTTTTATCGTTGAACAACTCAAGCATTTGAGCTTGTTTTAGGTTAGCAAAATTTTGACTACGAGTAAGAGCGTTTGTGGTATTGACTTTGAGGTGATAGCGATGAGCTATCTCGTCTATTTTATCGCCACTTTCAAGGTCGTTCATGACATCATTGATAATTTCTTGAGCAATGGCTGATTTTTCGTTTTCGGCCCACATCTGCTTAATTTTGGGTGTGGCTGTAGCCATGTCAAGCTGATGAGAGTCGGTAACATTGTCAATACGGACAAACATAAATCCGTGATCGCTTTCCGTGGCTTGAGATATCTCGCCCTGATTGTAAGAATATGCAGTTTCTGTATAAGGAGATTCGGTATCTTCTCCGGGAAGTCCTTTTACGGTTTTTAGTGAAATACCGAGTTCCTTAGCTATATCTTCAAGGGTGGCACCGGCTCCGATTTTGTCATCAATATCTTTGGTGATTTCATAAGCATCTTCATAAGCTTTTTCGGTGCTTAAGGCTTCAATAATTTGGGATCTGGCTACTTGAGGATCGGTTTTTGAGCCTGATTTGATATTTTGTACTTTCATAATATGCCAACCGAGATCTGATTGAACCGGACCAACAACAGTACCAATTTTGGCGGCAAAAACATCATCAGCAATTTCAGCAATTAAATTATCTTTGGCAACAAAACCTAAATCAGTATCTTCTTTGGTTTGGTTGGCGAATTTTTGAGCCGTCGCATAAAAATCGGCACCATTGCTTAATTCTTTAGAGGCTTTGCGAGCTGTTTCTTCGTCATCAAAAATCATTTGTGAAATTTGGCGTGTTTCAGGTGTTTCAAAACGGGCAATGTTGTTTTTATAAAATTCGGAAATTTCTTCATCGCTGATTTTGATTTGTTTGGCAATATCTTCAAAGGTGAGCTCAAGTACAGTAATATCACGAGTTTCAGGAGCAATAAATTCGGCTCCAAAATCATTGTAATATTGCTCTATCTCTTCAGCAGTAATTGAGCGATCAACTTTTACGGTTGACGGATCAATTTCTATATATTTGAAAATTTTACGCTGACCTTCGGCTTTGGCAGTCAAGTCTGTGAGGACTTTAGAAGCTTTGATGTTGCTAACCGGGTTGCTGATTAAAAAGCTCTTAATTAAATCATTACGGAGGGTTTCAACATATTTTTGTTCGGTAAAATTGGTTGAGAACAGGAAATTTTTGAACAAATACATATCAAATTGACCGTTATCATTAAAGAATTGCGGTTGAAATTTGATGATGTTGCCGATGAGGTTGTTGCCAATGTAGATATGTTGTTTTCTGGCTGTTTCTTTAGTAATAAGTTCACTCAAGTTTTTTTGAACCAATTCTGAGGCCATGGCGTTACGCATTTCATCGGTGATTTCTAAATTGTCGCCAAAAAGACGGCGTGCGGTGCGAATCTGCTCTTCAAGCTGCATATTAAACTCAGCAAGGCTGATTTTGTTGTCATTTACTTTTATAACAGCAGGGTTGGCCGCAGCACGGTTAAGATAACCGGAGATACCGAACAATGACATAAAGCTCAATGCGGTGAGTGCAAAGATAAGCTTGGCGATCCATGAATCCTGAGCTTGGCGTAATTTAGTAATCATTTTTTTGTCCTTAAAATTATTCAACTGGGTGTCAATATAATTGATTTGTCATTTTATGCAATTACAAAATATTGGTGTTGAAAAGTTTTTTAAACTGGAAAATATATTTTTAGTGTGCTAAAAGGGTGGCAACGTTAAATGATTGAGGATTTTTATTATGGCCAGAAAGATTTTGATTGCCGGCAACTGGAAAATGAATGGACAGTTGGAAGACGGTGTAAAACTTGCTAAAGACGTAGCTGCAGAAGTAAAAAAAATGAGCAAGCCACAGTGTGAATTTTTGGTTTGTCCGCCATATACTTTGTTATATTCGGCAAAAAAGGCATTGCGTGGGGCTAAAGTAGCTCTCGGTGCGCAGGATGCCCATTTTGCAGTAAAGGGAGCTCATACCGGTGATATCAGTCCGGCAATGCTGAAAGATTTGGGATGCGGATATGTTATTCTGGGACATTCAGAAAGAAGGGCCGATCATAACGAAAGTAATGAACTGGTTGCTAAAAAGGCCGCAGCTGCTTATGAAAACGGGTTAAAAACTATTATTTGTATTGGTGAAACTGAAAAACAACGTGATGAGGGCAAAACAATTGATGTTTGCTCTAAACAGATTTTGGGTTCGGTTCCGGCAAATGCCGATGCTTCAAACACCGTAATTGCTTATGAACCGGTTTGGGCAATAGGTACCGGCAAAACACCAACCGCAAAAGATGTGGAAGAAGTTCATGCTGCTGTACGTGCGGTTTTGGCCAAAAAATTGGGTAAATCTGTTGCCAATAAAATGCGTATTTTATATGGCGGATCAGTAAAACCAAGCAATGCCAAAGAATTTTTGTCTTTGCCAGATGTCGATGGAGCTTTAATCGGTGGCGCAAGCCTGAAAGCGCAAGACTTTATGGCTATTGCGAAAACAGTTTGTTAATTGAAAAGGAATAAATAATGAGTACAGTTTTGTTAGTGTTACATTTGATGATTGCAATTTTTTTGGTTGCGTTTATTTTGTTGCAACGTTCTTCGGGCGGAGCTTTGGACGGCTTGGGTGGCGGTAATGGAGCTTCAAGCTTTTTGACAGCCAGAGGAACAGGAAATTTTTTAACCAGAGCAACAGCCATATTGGCAACATTGTTCTTTATTACAAGTATGTCTTTGTCCTTGTATTATAAAAATAATTCTACTCAAAAAGTAACTAAATCTATTGTTGAACAAGTTCCTGTACAGCAAAGTGTTCCTGTTGCTCCGGTGGCAGAGAAATAGTTGATGAATTATGCGGATGAAATATGGGACACCTTATTCGGGTAAGGTGTCCTGTCGCTTTTAAACTATAAGATGGTGTTGTTAAATGTCTGAAAAATCAAGTAAAAAAACAAAATTTATTTTTATTACCGGTGGTGTGGTTTCGTCGTTGGGCAAAGGTTTGGCCTCGGCTTGTTTGGCGGCGTTGTTGCAGGCTAGGGGATTTAAGGTAAGATTACGTAAGCTTGATCCTTATTTGAACGTTGATCCCGGAACAATGAATCCGTGTCAACATGGCGAAGTATATGTTACTGATGATGGGACGGAAGCTGATTTGGATTTAGGACATTATGAGCGTTTTTCCGGTATTCCCGCAACTAAACATGATAGTGTTACCAGTGGTAAGATTTATCAGAGAGTGTTGGATAAAGAACGTCATGGAGATTATTTGGGAGCAACAATTCAGGTTATTCCGCATGTTACAAATGAGATTAAAGAGTTTATTCTTGATGACATTACGGATGAGGATTTTGTTTTGTGTGAAATTGGTGGTACGGTTGGTGATATTGAAGGACAACCGTATTTGGAGTCAATTCGTCAGTTGGCCTATGAATTGGGACGCGATCGTACAATGTTTGTGCATTTGACACTATTGCCTTATATTCCAACGGCAGGAGAGCTCAAGACTAAACCTACACAACACTCAGTTAAACAATTGCAAGAATATGGTATTCAGCCGGATATAATTCTTTGTCGTTCACAAATCGAAATCCCGCAAAATGAGAGAAAAAAAATCGCATTGTTCTGTAATGTTAAGGAGGAATGTGTAATTGCGGCGTTAGATGCAAAGTCAATTTATCATGTGCCGTTGGCATATTCGGCAGAGGGAATGGATTATCAGGTATGTAAATATTTCGGACTTGAAACAAAAACAAAGCCTAATCTTGAAAAATGGAAGCATATTGAAGAAGTTATGCAAAATCCGGAAGGTGAAGTAAAAATTGCGATTGTTGGAAAATATCAGTTGCAGGAGGCTTATAAATCTTTGGCAGAAGCTTTAACGCACGGTGGTTTGGCCAATCGATTTAAGGTAAAAATCAAGTGGATTGATGCTGGAGATGTTGAAGAACACGGGGCTGATGAATTATTGAACGATGTTAGTGCAATTTTGGTACCAGGTGGTTTCGGTAATAGAGGAACAGAAGGAAAAATAGCAGCAGCCCAATATGCACGTGAGCATAATATTCCTTATTTAGGAATTTGTTTCGGTATGCAAATGGCGGTTATTGAAACAATGCGTAACATTGCAGGTATTAAAAATGCCAACAGCAGCGAGCTTTCTGATGATTGTGAGGCTGTTGTGGGACTGATGACAGAATGGGATAAGGACGGTGCAAAGCAGATTCGTCATAAAGACGGTGATTTGGGTGGAACTATGAGATTAGGAGCTTATCCGACGGTGTTGGATGAAAAATCCAAAGCCTATCAAATTTATGGTTGTAAAAAGATTAGCGAACGTCATCGTCATCGTTATGAAGTTAATATAAAATATGAGCCGGTTTTGAAAAAAGCGGGTATGGTTATCAGCGGAAAATCTCCGGATGGTAAATTGCCTGAAATTGTAGAAAGGCCGGAACATCCATGGTTTATTGGTGTACAATTTCATCCTGAATTGAAATCAAAGCCTTTTGAGCCGCATCCGTTGTTTGTTGCTTTTGTTAAGGCGGCAATTGATAACAGCAGATTAATCTAGTGACTAATAAGGCTGATCATGAAATTAAATAAATATATTTTTGTATTTGCATTATTAACTTTGCTTCCTATTAAAACTCAGGCTTTTGAGTGGAGCAGGTGGTATGATAATTTGAAATATAATATAGCTGATACCTGGCATTGCGGCAGATTGGAAGCGTATGTACCCTTTTATGCTTGGCATAATCGTTTGGCATATGACAGCGATCATGTAAAGAAATACAATGAAGAAGCCTGGGGCTTCGGTTTGGGTAAGGGGCTGTGGGATGGTAATGAGTGGCACGGTCTTTATGCCATGGCGTTTAAGGATTCAAATTTTTATTTAGAAACTTATTTCGGTTATGCATATCAGTATAATTGGAGTTTGTCGGATGATGGTTTGTGGAGATTTGGGTTAGGGTATACGTTGGGTTTTACACAACGTCATGAATATGCCTATGTTCCGGTGCCATTGCCATTGCCGATTGCCAGTATAAGTTATGATCGTTTTTCGCTGCAGGCAGCATATGTACCGGGGATTAAGAATGACGGTAATGTGTTGTTTATGTGGTTGAAGTTTTCATTTTAACCTCTTGAGAAGGAGTTGAGATTATGGAACAGAAAAAAATTAAAATAGGTAATTTTGAAATTGGTAATGAGTTGCCAATAGCGATTATTGCAGGTCCGTGCCAAATTGAAAGTCGTCAACATGCGATTGATATTGCAGGGCATATGGTCGAAATTACCAAAGAACTAGGAATTAATTACATATTTAAGGCTTCTTTTGATAAGGCAAATCGCACCTCTCTCAATTCTCCTCGCGGGGTTGGAATTGAAGAAGGAATGCGCACGTTTGAGGAAATTAAAAAACTGTATAATTGTCCGATTGTAACCGATATTCATGAACGTGAACAATGTGCAATTGCGGCCCAATATGTCGATATATTGCAAATTCCGGCATTTTTGTGCCGACAAACTGATTTGGTTGTAGCGGCTGCAAAGACAGGAAAAGTTATTAATATTAAAAAAGGACAGTTTTTGGCTCCGTGGGATATGAAGCACTTGGTTATAAAAGCTGTTGATTCGGGAAATGATAAAGTTTGTTTGACCGAAAGGGGAACGTCGTTTGGTTATAATACTTTGATAACTGATATGCGAGCTTTTCCTCAGATGGCCAACGATACAGGCTGCCCGATTATATTTGATGCTACTCACTCCGTACAACAGCCAGGAGGATTGGGCGGAAAGTCAGGAGGAAACCGTGAGATGGCTCCGGTATTGGCGAGAGCTGCGGTAGCAGTCGGAGTCGCAGCAGTGTTTATGGAAACTCATGATAATCCGGATAAAGCTTTATCTGATGGTCCGAACAGTATTTATTTGAGTGATATGAAACGAGTTATCTCGGAACTTATGGCTTTTGATAAGGTTAGAAAATCAATCATAAAATGATTTGACAGAATGAAATTAAATAAAAAGGGGCTGTTTTTGTAGCTCCTTTTATTTTTTTTTATTAAAAAAAGTGTTGACAAAATTACCAAAAAATGGTAGTTTGGTATCTGAGAAGAAATTTTTTTATTAATTATTTCATAAAACTTTTTGACATGTATATTCTTAAAGAAGATGAACAGCCGGGTGTGTTGGTCGAATTCATTCCTGATAGCTATGGACGGTGTCCGGAAAATTTGGACCACCACAGGGTCTTGGCTGAAACACCGATTGTTCTTAGGGACGGAAAGTTCTTTTCCCCTCTGAATCCGGAGGAGGAGGTCTTCCCGGAGGAGAAAAATTACTGTATCCGAAGTTGGGGAGCTGCCTACGAGTTTCAGGATGGTACTATCATGGTACCTACGAATTCGAACTGGTTTCCTGAAGTTCATAGGATCTTGGTTAGCGGGGAGCCTGATTCAGAGTGGACATATCGTCCACAATCTGAAGGCGGGCATGTCAACCTGCGAAAGGTTCGGCGCCGCTACCTGACAGCAGATCAGAAACGGGCTATCAGGCTCACTCCTGACGATGCTCACAAATTCCGCGAACAAGATTAACAATTTTAGTCGGACCCTATCTCCTCGTGAGATAGGGTTTGACGTTTGTAAAACATCTAATTATTATGTTAAGAATTTCAAAAGAACAAAAGTTTGTGCTTGTTGTCACATTGGCTGATGGGTACAAAAGCCGTGACGTCAAACGGTTTGATGACAAAAGAATCGTCGTCAAAGTTCGCGTCGGGATTAAAGATCAGAAAACAGAACTGGTTACTGATCTGAGATCAGGAGCATCCATACAGATGAGCGGTCGCGATGTTCTCTTTCCAGTGTGTGTCGGCGATGTATTTGCGTATCCTGATGGTCATAAGTATATGATTACACAGGAAGTCGTCTATGGTGGGGCAGAGGTGGTGGCTCTATCAGATGAAGAGCGCAACTTCAGGTTTCTTCCCTCAACCTTGGGAGAGATCAGAGTTCGATAAGCAAAAGTCCGGTTTCCGTTGTGGAGCCGGACTTTGCAATTTTAAACTTGCTAAACAGTGTATTTGTATTATCAATAAGATATGCAGTTTAAAGATGAAGGATATATTGTAGCTTTACGCAAACATGGAGAAAACTCACTGATTGTGACGTTGGTTACTAAGCAGCATGGTTTGTTGTGCGGTTTTGTACGCGGAGCATTGAGTAAAAAAAATTTGGGAGTATACCAGATAGGTAATTTACTCAGCATTGATTGTTATGCTCGAGTTGAAGAAAATATGCTATCCATGAAATGTGAATTGATGATGCCAACCGCTATAAATTTTATGAATGACGGTGCAAAACTGGCGGCTCTGTCGGGGTTATGTTCTTTGGTGGTGGCATGTTTGCCGGAAAATGAAAATTTGGAGCGTTTTTATTATTACATAGATAGTTTCTTTCAACTTATTAATGAGCCTAATTGGCGCGTGCATTATGCATTTTTTGAATTTTATTTGTTAGAATATTTGGGAATAGGGCTTGATTTGAGTGAATGCGCCGATACCGGATCAACAGAAGATTTGGCTTATGTATCACCCAAAAGCGGAAAAGCTGTATGTGCAAAATCAGGGGATCCATATAAAGACAGATTGTTCTTATATCCGCACTTTATTGTGGATAAAAATTATACACCGGATAACGTGGAAGTGGCTGATTTGTTGAAGATGACAGAATTTTTCCTCAATAAAAACTTTTTTCAAATCCACAACTTGAAATTTCCGATAAACCGTGCTAGCTTGCTAGCAAATCTAGCATTATAAGAGAAATTATGTCGGAAGCAGAAGTAAAAATAAAAGATGTGCAGTTGGCTGAAGAACTCAGCAAACGCTACTTGTCGTATGCAATGTCAACCATTGTATCGCGCTCTTTGCCAGATGTAAGAGATGGTTTGAAACCGGTACACAGGCGTCTGATGTATGCAATGCGGCAACTACACCTTGATCCTAAATCCGGTTTTAAGAAATGCGCACGTGTGGTCGGTGATGTTATCGGTAAATATCACCCGCACGGAGATAGTGCTGTTTATGGAGCAATGGCGCGTTTGGCACAGAATTTTTCAGTTCGCTATCCGTTGGTAGACGGGCAGGGTAATTTTGGTAATATTGATGGCGACGGTCCGGCCGCTATGCGTTATACAGAAGCAAGACTGACTGATTTTGCTATGGCCTTGATGGAAGGGCTGAATGATAATGCCGTTGATTTTATGGATACATATGACGGAGAGGAAAGTGAGCCTCTGGTCATGCCGGCGGCTGTTCCGAATTTGCTATGCAACGGGACATCAGGTATTGCAGTTGGTATGGCGACCAATATTCCACCGCATAATTTGAGTGAAGTCAGTGATGCTTTATTGTATCTGATTGATAATCCGCAATGTGAGATTGAGCCTTTAGTAAAAAGAATAAAAGGACCTGATTTTCCGACCGGCGGAGTGATTGTTGATAAGTTTCAGACCATTTTGGATAACTATACAAGTGGAAAGGGTGTTTTTAGAATCAGAGCAAAATGGGAAAAAGAAGATCTCGGTCACGGGCAATATCAAATTGTGGTCACTGAAATTCCGTATATGGTGCAAAAGGCAAAACTGGTTGAAAAAATTGCCGAGTTGCTGATTAATAAGAAAGTTCCGTTGCTTAATGATATCCGCGATGAATCTGCGCAAGATGTTCGGATTGTATTGGAGCCTAAGAGCCGTACCGTTGATGCGAATTTGTTGATGGAGCATTTATTTAAGCAGACTGATTTGGAAAGCCGTTTCAACATGAATATGAATGTGCTTGATTCTGACGGTGTTCCAAGAGTGATGAGCATAAAAGAAGTTTTGCGCGAATATTTAAATCATCGTCATAATGTGCTGTTAAGACGTACAAATTATCGTTTGGATAAAATTAATTACCGCTTGGAAATTTTGACCGGTTATTTGACAGCGTATCTCAATCTTGACCGAATTATCGAGATAATTCGCGGTGAAGATGACGCAAAAGCTGTTATGATGAAGGAATTTAAGCTGACAGATAATCAGGCTGAAGCGATTTTGAATATGAAATTGCGTTCTCTGCGCAAATTGGAAGAAAGTCAAATTCGTGATGAATATGATGAACTGAGCGGAGAAAAATCCGGACTGGAGGAGTTGCTTGGCAGTGAGAGTAAACAATGGCAGGCAATTGCCGAAGAAATCAAACAAACTAAAGAACGTTTTGGTAAAAAAACAGCTCTGGGACGACGCAGAACCGAGTTTTCTGAGGTTACTGATGTTGTAGAAGTTCCGATAGAGGCATTGATTGAAAAAGAACCAATAACTGTAATTTTGTCGCAAAAAGGCTGGATTAGAGGACTTAAGGGACATGTTGATTTAAGTACTGACTTTAAGTTTAAGGATGATGATGAGTTGGCTTTTGCAATACATGCACAAACAACAGATAAAATCGTTATTTTAGATAGTTCCGGTAAGTTCTTTAATATATCGGCGAACGATGTTCCGACCGGCAGAGGTTTTGGGCAGCCGTTGCGTTTGATGATTGATATTGCTAATAATGACAGTATTACTGCAATGTTTGTATTTGAACCTAAAGCTTCCTATTTGTTGGCAACCAATAGTGGCAGAGGTTTTATTGTTGATGAAAATCATATTTTAGCGCAAACCCGCAGCGGACGTAAGATTATGAATGTTGCAGCCGGAGAAAAATCGGTATTCTGCGTAAAGGTAACCGGTAATATGGTAGCAACGGTTGGTGAAAATCGCAAATTGTTGATATTTAAGACAGAAGAAATACCAACAATGGCTCGCGGACATGGCGTTTTGTTGCAAAAGTATAAGGACGGCGGGCTTTCGGATATTCAATTCTTTAATGAAGCCGCGGGTTTTAGCTTTAACCGTGCCGGAGGTATTAGTGTTGAAACAGAATTGATGACTTGGCTAGGGCATCGAGGGCAGGTCGGAAAGCTTGTGCCGTTTGGTTTTCCGAAAAATAATAAGTTTTTTAACTAGAGGAGACTAGGGTGTCAAATTTTAAGTATAGAAGTTACGGTAATACTATAAATCCTAAGAAAATGGTTGTGTTTATTCATGCATATAAGAGTTCAATGGAGGATTTAGTTGCCGATATGGGGCTTTTATCATCATTATTACCGGAATATGTAATTGTAACACCTCAGTCAAATAAATATCACAAAAACAGCAATATGCTTGAATGGTATGATGTATCTGTTTATGATACTGAACGCAAAAGACGTAATTCCGAAACTCCTGTTGATGAAGTAATGGAAATATATAATCGTGCCGGTGAACAATTGTCAGCCAGAGCTTGTGAAATGAATGAGTTTATTGATGAAATGCAGTCTTTGTATGGAGTGGATGATGAACATACTTATGTAGCCGGTTTTTCTCAAGGGGCAATGATGTCATTGTTCACATCTTTAAGCAGAAAAGGTCGAGTAGGCGGGTGTTTTGTACTTTCCGGACTGGTTGCAGGTAAGGATTGTTTGGAAAAAGAGCTTAAGGCAAAACCGATTGTTTATATGTTGCATGGTAAAGATGATATTACAGTTCAATACAAAACTTTGAATTTTTCAGTTAATTGGTTGAAAAATCATGATATAGATGTTCGCGTGCAAGAATATGAGAACATGGCACACAAAATTACCGGTAATGAGTTAGAATATATTGCTGAGATTGTAAGAAAGTAAAAAAAATAATCATCTTTGATATCATATTATATTGTAATAACAATTAGATATAAAACGATATTAAGCCAAGCGTTGTTGTTTTTTAAATACATAACTATACATAATATAGATTATGCGACAAATATATATAGTTTTTTTGGGAAAGTCCCCTACAAGTTTATGACATTTAAGATAAGCTTTTGCTACCAAGCGGCCTTTATTAGCTGTTTGGTGTATTCTTTTTGAGGATTATCAAATATTTGTTGTACGGTGCCTTGCTCGACGATTCGCCCATCTTTCATAACAATAATATTATCAGACATGGCTTTAATTGCTTTCATGTCGTGTGAAATAAAAATATAACTTATACTATGATCAGATTGAATTTGTTGTAAAAGTTTTAAAACTTGAGCCTGGATGGTAACGTCAAGTGCTGATGTCGGTTCGTCAAGAATAACTAACTCGGGATTTAGAATCAATGCACGAGCTATGGCAATGCGTTGACGTTGTCCACCTGAAAACTGGTGGGGATATTTAGTTAAGTCGCTCGGTTGCAGACCAACCTCCTCTATGGCATTAATAACTTGATTATGGAGTTCTGTTTTAGATAGCTTTGGATAATTAACGATTAATCCTTCGCTGACAATTTGTTCTACATTCATGCGTGGATTCAGAGAGTTATACGGATCTTGGAATACCATTTGAATTTTGCTGCATAAGTTATGGCGATTTGATGAGCTTATGCCCTGATTTTTATAAATAAAATCACCTTGGTAACGATTTATGCCCACCAATGATAATCCGAGAGTACTTTTTCCGGATCCTGATTCTCCGACAATCCCCAAAGTTTCGCCGGCAGAAAGCTGAAAAGATATGTCATCTACTGCTTTTACAGATGATACCACCCTTCCCCAAAAGTTCTTTTTGAGGGGAAAGGTTACTTTTATATGTTTAGCATTAAGAATAATATTATTTTGATTATTACATATATTTTTCTGAATGTTAGAGGAATTAATTAAAGTTTTTGTGTAACTATGCTGAGGGCTATTAAATACCTTTTCAGTTGTTCCTTGCTCAATAATTTGTCCTTCTTTCATTACCAGAACCTTATCGGCAATTTTACGGATTACCGATAAATCATGGCTGATAAAGATAATAGCCATATTCATTTTTTTACGCAATTTCAATAACAAATCAAGTATTTGCTCTTGAACAGTAACGTCAAGTGCTGTTGTAGGTTCATCAGCAATCAAAATCTCAGGTTGATTAGCGATTGCTATTGCAATCATCACTCTTTGTCGTTGTCCGCCGGAAAGCTCAAACGGATATGCTTTTAATCGTTGGCTGGCATTTTGAATACCAACAGTTTCAAGCAGTTGTAAGGCTTTTTTCTGTGCCGATGAGCGAGAAATATTGTTATGAATGGTAATAGATTCAGCTATTTGGTTACCAATTGTATGCAAAGGATTGAGGGATGACATTGGTTCTTGAAAAATAAAGCCAATTTTTTGCCCGCGGATAGATTGCCATTCTTGTTCGCTGATGTTCGTGAGCTCTTGATTGTTTAATTTGATTGAACTGTCGCCGCAACATGGAAAAAGGCCTAAGATTGACTGTGCGGTTAGAGATTTTCCGGAGCCTGATTCGCCAACAATTCCTAAAATTTCACCGGAATTTAGTTTGAAGCTTACGTTGTTGACAACCTTGCGTCCTTTATCAACGGTAATATTTAATTTATTTACTTCAAGCAGGCTCATCGTCTTGCCTTTCTGGTATCAAGTGCATCACGTACACCCTCGCCTATAAAAATAAGCAGAGTTAACAAGGTTGATAATACGATAAATATTGAAATTCCAATCCAAGGAGCTTGCAAATTATCTTTGCCTTGTCTAACTAAGTCCCCTAACGAAGGATAATCTTGAGATAAACCAAGTCCGAGAAAGTCAAGAGCAGTTAATGCTACAATAGCTTCAGAAATTAAAAAGGGAACAAAAGTTACAGTCGCAACCAGGGCGTTTGGTAAAATATGACGATAAATAATACGCCAGTTGCCAACTCCAAGTACTCTGGCGGCTTTTACAAATTCAAAATTACGTGTGCGCATAAATTCAGCACGAACCATGCCGGTCAGTGATGTCCATGAAAAAAGCAGCATGATAATCAGAAGTGTCCAAAACGTCGGAATAAAAAGGCTGGCAACAATTATGAGAATGAATAACTGTGGTAAGGAATCCCATATCTCAATAAATCTCTGCATGATAATATCGGTTTTTCCGCCGAGATATCCTTGAATTGCACCGGCAAATATGCCGATTATTGATGATATTATTGTAAGAGCAAAAGCAAAAGCAACAGAAAGTCTTATACCATATAATATACGAGCAACAATATCCCTGCCCTCGTCGTCTGTACCCAACCAATGAGTGCGGCTTGGAGCTGACGGTGTCGGAGTATTTAATTTGAAATCTACGGTATTAAATGAAAACGGAATTAGAGGCATAATCATCCAGCCGTTTTTATTTATATTTTGAGCTATAAAATCGTCTTTGTAATCAGCCGGTGTCGGAAAGTCGCCACCAAAATCCAGGTCGGTATAAGTCTTAAAAATCGGAAAATACAGTTTATCTTTGTATGACATTAAAAGAGGTTTATCATTGGCAATAAATTCTGATATTAGACTGATTAATAACAATGATAAGAAAATTATTGCGGACCAGTAGGCACGCTTATTTTGGCGGAAGAGATGTAAAGTATTGCACGTTTTTACCATCAACTTATTCCACGGGTTCACGACTCATTTCTGAAAGCGATTCGTATTTGGTTTCAGGTGTTATGTTTATTTGTCCGCTCATTACTTTACTCTTGCCAATATTCTTTTCTTCTAACGGCAGCATTTTTGGTTGTTTGCGGACAATTTGGTTATCATTATTTTCAAGAGTTATGGGTTTTGACATTTCAATACTGTCCGGTGTTATATGTTCAGGATTGTTCTTTTTCCATGTTGTAAACCATTCAATATATTTTTGATATGATGCTTGAGCGGTATCATTATTGTATATTATGGCATCAAGCTTTTCTTTGATTGTGCGTTTGGTGGTTTTGGATGATGTATCACCATTAAAATCAAGACATTTTTGTTGAGTAATAGCTTGATTTACTATATCTGGAACTGAACATATGGATTTATTGATTGTAAATTTACGACTATCCGGTGATGTTATGGCGACATCAGTTGTCTGCCCGTTTAAGAAAGATGTGTATAGGGCGATATCTTTTGTTCCTATCATGTCGTCCATACCGCTAACACCTTGAATAATGATGGTCGCGTTGTCGTATATGCCTGATTCTTGCAATTGATGCATGAACTGACTGAGTTTTCCGTACAAACACATTGTCTGGCGAAAATATGCACTGCGCTTTTCGTTTAGACGATTCTTCGGAACCCATTGCTGATTGTACTTTACGTTCCATTCATTAGGATCTTTAAGTTTGCACATGTCATCATATGCATAGAGATCTGATGGCATATCTACTACGATAAAATAAGCATTTTTACCCTTATCGCTAGTTATATCGTTGAGAGCAATATCAAGCATTTGCAAAGAATTGATAACATGCAGATTTTTGTATGATGTGCCAATTATCGGGGTTTTATCGGCGTTATAAAATTTTACCAAGCGATTATAAACTACTTTGGCAGAATAATCGAACCAACCTGCATTTTCGATCCATTGAGCAAGGCTAATTATAGCTTTGTCAAAGGTTGAATAATCAAGATGCTCAATATTAAGCGGATTGACTATTCTGGTTACACAACGAGAAACGTCAACAGCGGAATTTGGACCACATAATCTTAAGCCTTGAGATTGATAAGCACTAATTGAATAGCCATTAGATTTTAATTTGTCAGCCAACTGACTTCCGGCTAAAGATGCAATAAAGTTATTACGTTTTTTAAACTGCCAATGATTGTTTTGTGTTGGTTGCGACGTAAGGTTGGAATATCTGTCTTCGGGAACGTTGAGATTTAGGGTATTAGCAATATTAACTGTCGGAGAAGTATCAGATACATAAGCATTAGGAAATAATTTAAAACCATATTGAGCATAAAAACCAAGCATTATTGCACGCAATTGGTCGCGGTAAATTTTATTGGCCTCCACGTCTGATAAGCCTGAAATGTATCCATATGACGGAAGGCTTGGTAGCATGATATTTATAAATTTACTCTGTTCATTGCTATTTGTTGATGTATCGGCGATTTTATTGATTTCAAATTCGTTTTGATTTTGATTTTGGTGTAAAAATACAAATACAAAACCTGCAACTGAGGCGCAAGCTAACAGAAAATGTATTTTCTTGCCAAAGAAAAATAAAATAACAAATGCTGCAACAGCAATCAAACCGGATATGTATGTAGATGAGTGGCCACCGATTACAGCATCAAGTGCAAAATCAGAAAAATGTGCAAACATTGCAGACGTGAATAAATAAACTATCCATGCTGTTAAAAGACAAAGCATAGGTTTGAAACCGGAAAATAAAAAATAGAGTATACCTGTTATGCAGGCAATTATTATCATTGCCAACATTATATCAGGACGAGGCATTGGAAAAATACTATAAATATTACCTGCTCCCGATGAAGTATAAAGTACAAACTCGGTTTCTAGTAATGATATACCAATTAATGCGAGAAAAATTAGGGTAAACCAATAGCTGACGATAGGATGTTTGTTGGAATTGAAAAACAGTCTTCTTTTTTTAGAACTGACTTGATAAGTTGTAATCGGGACATTGTCTTCTGAAGGTGAACCAAAACTAGGCTCTTTTTTTTCAAAAGTTTTCATTTGTTTACCTCTATAATTAATCTCAGCATGGGCATAATATAATAAAGCAATAATTTTTTAAAGCAAAAACCCTCAAGATTGCACATAATCTTGAGGGTTTTGTATTATGCATTAAAATGCTGATTATCTTGAATAAAACTCGATAACCATGTTCGGTTCCATAACAGATGCATAAGGTACATCTTCAAATTTAGGAACGAATGTGTATTTGGCTTCCATCTTTTTGGTATCTACTTCCAAATATGCAGGAGCTTCATGGAGGTTAGATTCCAAAGCGGCAATAACCATAGCCATTTGTTTGGCGCTTTCTTTAACAGAAATAACATCACCAACTTTAACCATGTAAGAAGGAATGTTTACTCTTTTGCCGTTAACCAAAATATGTCCGTGGTTAATAAATTGACGAGAAGCAAAAACAGTTGGAACAAATTTGGCTTTGTATACCAAGTTATCCAAACGAGATTCCAAAATACCGATTAAGTTTTCAGCGGCGTCACCACGACGACGAATAGCTTCGGCATAGTATTTGGCAAACTGTTTTTCAGAAACGTTACCATAATATGTTTTTAATCTTTGTTTTGCTTGTAATTGTGCACCGTAGTCAGTTAATTTTTTCTTTCTGGCGCCATGTTGTCCAGGACCATACTCACGCTTGAGTAATGGGCTTTTGGGGTCTCCCCACAAATTAGCATTAAGACTGCGGTTAGTCTTTTTCTTTGCTGTAACAATACTTTTCATCGAATTTCCTTTATTTTATTTACGTTATTGTCCCGGTAGTTTTCATTGTAGAAACGGGGCGTTTGATCGCCCTCTTTCCCGGAAGTGGGTGTAATGTATTATAAATTAAAATAAAATGCAAGAGTTTTTTGTAGCTATTTTTTCTGTACTTCATCCGGAGCAACAATGCCACCTGAAATTATGAATTTAAGAGCTTCTTCAACGCTCATATCAAGATATATTAAATCTTGTTTGGGCATGAAAATTAAGAATCCCGAAGTCGGGTTCGGTGTAGTCGGAACAAAGACATTTACCATTTCTTGCTTGAGAATGTTTTTAACTTCACCTTCTGTGTCGGTGCTGACAAGTCCCAAAATCCATATACCTTTGCGAGGATATTCCAACAAAACAACTTTTGAAAAAGCTGCTGTCTTATCAGAAAGAAAGGTTTCAAATACCTTTTTCAATAATGAATATACGGTTGAAATCAGCGGTATTCTTTTTACAATCCAGTCACCGAGACGAATGAAAAATTTGCCGATAAAACCGGCTGCAAACATTCCGACTAAAGTCATGGTTAGAATCAGGACGATAATACCAAGTCCCGGGATGGTGAACGGTAATGTGTCGTAGTACGAACGTAATTGTGGAGGTAAAAGTTTGCCAACACCTGTATCTATCCAAAGAATGACTTTATAAGCAACATAAAACGTCATAGCAACAGGGGCTGTTACCAATATGCCGGTGAAAAAGTATGCACGAAGCTTGGAACCAAGTTTCATAAATGCGCGATTTTCTTTTTGTTTTTTGACTTCGGCAGTACGAATCTCTTGAATGCGTCCTGCTCTTTTGTGTACATTTTTAGAGTGTTTTTTTACCATATTATGCCCTCATTGCATCATCAATTATAAATTGTGCCTGATTGTGTCCTTGCCAGTTATCGCGGCGCAAACTGCCAACCAAGTTAAAACTTTGTCCTGATCCGTTCAAAAGTGCTTTTCCCATTTCATTATCGGCACAACGAAAGGCCATCGCCTTTAGGCTTCCTCCGTTGAGCGAAGTTAAAAAACAACGCACATGACCAGAGCCGACAATAGTGGCCTTGGTTATAAGTGCATTTGTTAACATTAGACGCGGTTCCGGATTGCCGGAGCCATAAGGGGCAAGACTTTCAAGTTTATCAATAAATTCAGGAGCAACAGCTGATATATCAATACTACCATCAATTTCAAGAATAGGAGTCAATGTCTTGTTTTGCATAGTTTGTTCAATATATTCTCCAGCAAATTTGCGAAAATCTTCAATACGATTTTCTTCTAAAGAAAAACCTGCTGCCATAATGTGACCGCCACCTTTGGTTAAAATCCCCTGCTCTTTGGCTTTCATAATTAATGCACCGACATCTAATCCGGGGACAGAACGGGCCGAACCTTTGATTTCATCCGGTTCTATTGACATTACAAAAGACGGAAGATTGTATCGTTCACGCAGTTTTCCGGCGACAATACCAATTACGCCCTGATGCCAGTCGTTACCATAAACAAAAGCCATCGGGTATTTTTGAGGAGTGCCTTCTAAAATTTCCATGGCCTGTAAAAGGACATAAGCCTCTATTTCTTTGCGTTGAGTATTAAATCCATCAAGTTTTTCTGCTATTGATGCAGCTTCAAAATCATTTTTACAACATAAAAGCTTGTTGCCAAGTGAGGAATCACCGACACGTCCGCCGGCATTGATACGGGGACCGAGAATATACCCCAAATGATAACTGGTCGGTGCTTCATTGATTGAAGATTTATCAATTAATGCTTTTATTCCAGCATTTTGACGATGCGCCATAACTGTCAAACCTTGACGCACAAAAGCACGATTTAATCCGAGTAACGGAACGACATCACAGACAGTGCCGAGAGCTACCAAATCAAGCCACTGTTTTAAATCAGGTTCATTGTGATCTTTATAAAATCCTTGGTCGCGTAGATGGCGATTGACGGCAACGATAGTCATAAAGGCAACGCCGACTGCCGCCATATATTTCAAGTAAGGATAGTCGTTTTCCTCATCAAGGCGTTTGGGATTGACAACGGCATATACATTCGGTAGTTTTTCTTCTGCTTGGTGGTGATCAAGGATTATTGTCGGAAGATTGTGCTGAGTGGCATAGTCTAATACATCAAAGGCTGTTGTACCGCAATCTACGGTTATTAATAATTCTGCTCCACAAGCAATAAAGTCATCTATAGCTTTGATACTCGGGCCGTATCCTTCATCGCGTTCAGGAATATGGATTAAAGGTTGAAGTCCCAGACTTTCTAGAAACAAACGTAATACAGAAGATGAAGTTGCTCCATCTACATCGTAATCACCGATTATGGCGATTTTTTGTGAGTTTATAATAGCCTCAGCGATGCGAACAGCGGCTTTTTCCATATCTTTTAAGACATACGGATCAGGCATCAAATTTTGAAGTTTCGGATTAAGAAAATCTGGTATATCGTCGCCATATATGTTTCTACCGGCTAATATTTTAGCAATCAAAAAGGGAATGTTATATTTTTGCGCTGCCATTTCAACTGTACGGTCATCTGGAGCGAGAAATTTCCATATGTTTCCGTTTAGTGATTTATGAGAGGCAAAATCAATTTCCACAGATCGTTCCTTTAGTATGCAATATAAACTTCAGCACGACGGTTCAGGCGTTCTCCTTCCGGCATGGCTTCGCTAAATAACGGTCTGCTGTCAGAAAGAGCTTCAATAGTAATATTTTGTTTGTTTATACCGGCTCGCCGTAAAGCTGCCGCAACACTCTGAGCGCGACGCAGTGATGTTTTAAAGTTAATCATTTTGTGAGTAATAGCATCTGTATTGCGAGTGCGGCTTGATGAAAAACCATAAACACGTATTTGAGCGTTGTGTTGTTTAGCAAGGCGAGCAATTTTTGCTATTTGTCCCCGATAAGATGAATCGATAGCAGAGCTACCATTGGCAAATAAAATATTAGCAATTTGGTAGTTTACGCTAGGAGCAATATTTTGAGGACGTTCACGCACAATCGGAATAGTTTTTTTGATTTTGGGAGTGCTTTCTTTGTTATTGTTAACGAGTGGTGTTTCTGCTTTTTTGTCGGTAGCGGTTGCTGTATCGTTGTAGTTAGCATGTTTTACATCAGAGGCAATGCTCTTATTAGCAGTAAGATGTATGGGTTGATAGTGAGCTTCTTCTTCAACAGTAACGGGTTCTTTAGTTTGAGATGAAGCACAGGCAATAACTAAAGCCAGCGTTGAAAACAAAGAAATAAATCTTAATGTGTGCGACATATGAGTAATTCCTCTTATAGATGATGTTTATTTAGTCATAGCTTAAATATAAGACCTTGACAAGAATAAAATCATAAAGTTGAAAAAAAATTAAAAAATATTGTATTTCTTAAAATATTATTATATTATCAGCGTAGCTGTGATTGAGGAGGTAAAAATGCAAAAATTCATTAAATTGGTATTGGTGGTTTTACTTGTAACGTCTTGTTCTAAATCAAAAAAAGTTAAGTATGATGATTTGGCAATTGTCAATGGTGATAATGTAAAAGTTGAATATAAAGTTGAATTGGCGCAGACCCATGATGAGATGGAGACCGGATTGATGAATCGGGATAGTCTAAAAGCTAATTCGGGAATGTTGTTTGCTCTTGGCGCTATTGAAGTACCTACTGCTATGTGGATGAAAGATACAAAGATTCCGCTTGATATGATTTTTATTGATAAAGATGGTGATGTATATTGGATTTATGAAAATGCTGAACCAAATTCAGAAAAATTAATTGTTCCTCCTTATCAAGCATTTGCTGTTTTGGAAGTTAATGCCGGAGATGTTAAGAAGTATGGTATAACTTTGGGGGATCATATTAAACATTCCTGGTTTAAGCAAAAAAATCCATTCCAACCTGATAGCAGTGCATCGCTTGATTAAATTTAATAAAGAAGGCGGAGTTTTCCGCCTTCTTTTATAGTTTGTTTAATTGGTTTACAAAATTACGGATGTTTTCCAGACGTTGGGCGTAGTTATCAAGATTGCGGGCAATAAATATTTTTTGATCAGGACGAACCTTAATGTTACCACCGGAATGAGCAATTAGTTCAACCAGTTTGTCAGCAGATTTGAAATTATTATTATGAAAGCCGATAACAAATCCCTTGGCACCGGCGTCAATACGTTCAATGTTGGCTTGACGACAAAGTTGTTTGATCTCGACTGTTTTAAGTAAATTTTCAACTTCCGGCGGAATCGGACCAAAGCGGTCAACTAATTCTTCACGCATATCTAACAGTTCTTCCGGCTTTTCAAGCGAGCCGATACGTTTGTATAGGCCTAAACGTACTCCTAAATCGTGAACGTAATTTTCTGAAATCATAATAGGGACACCGGTAATAATTTGAGGACTCCAATCTGTGTCGGTTTTTTCCTCAAGTTTTTCACCGTTTTTAATGCGAATTATTTCTTCTTCAAGCATATGGTGATAAAGTGCTATACCGACATCTTTGATATGACCAGATTGTTCTTCACCCAAAACATTGCCGGAGCCGCGAATATCCATGTCGTGACTGGCGAGTGAGAACCCTGCTCCCAAACTGTCTAAAGCTTGTAGAATACTGAGGCGACGCTCAGCAATAGGTTTCAAGTTTTTATGCTGAGGAACCGTAAAATAGCAGTAACCGCGAACTTTTGAGCGTCCGATACGTCCGCGAAGCTGGTATAATTGAGCCAGACCGAACATATCGGCACGATAAACAATCATGGTATTAACTGAAGGCATATCAATTCCTGATTCTATAATTGTGGTAGAAAGCAGAATATCACCTTTTTTATCGACAAAAGAGTTCATTACGTCTTCAAGCTGCTTGACCGGCATTTGTCCGTGAGCAACCAAAATTTCAATATCTGGTGCAATTTCTTTTAAGATTTTTTGTACTTCGGAAATGTCGGAAACACGAGGACAAACCACAAAAGTCTGTCCGCCACGGAACTTCTCACGATAAATAGCCTCTTTAATCATTACACGGTCAAAAGGCATAACAAAGGTGCGTGCTGCTAATCGATCAACCGGAGGAGTAGCTATGATACTCAGTTGCTTTACACCGGTGAGTGATAGTTGTAAAGTGCGGGGTATCGGGGTGGCTGTTAATGTTAAAACATGCACATCATCTTTTAAGGCTTTTAGTTTTTCTTTGTGAGCAACCCCAAAGTGTTGTTCTTCATCTATAATCAAAAGTCCGAGATTGTTGAATTCAATATTATCTGACAAAAGCGCATGAGTGCCGATAACAATGTCAACAGAACCGTCTTTCATACCGGCCTTGATTTTGCGGGCTTCGGTAACTGTGGTCAAACGTGATAGCATGGCAACACGCAGAGGAAAACCGTTCATACGTTGCAAGAAATTGAGGTAATGTTGACGTGCTAATAAGGTAGTGGGAACAATAAGGGCAACCTGCCCACCGCACATTGCTACGGTAAAAGCTGCGCGCAAAGCTACCTCGGTTTTGCCAAATCCAACGTCTCCACAGATTAATCTATCCATAGGTATTCCGGCGGATAAATCACTCATAACATCATTAATGGCATTGAGTTGGTCATCTGTTTCATTATAAGGAAAACCGGAGCAAAACTCATCATACGTACCATCGGAAGCTATATAAGTTTCAGCTTTCTTAAGTTGGCGGCGGGCTGCAATAGCAATTAATTTTTCAGCAAGTTCATGAATACGTTTTTTGACTTTAGATTTTTTGGCTTCCCAGGCCATACCGCCCAGTGTGTCAAGCTGAATGTTTTCATCATCAGCTCCGTAGCGAGAAACCATTTCAATATTTTCAACCGGAACAAATAATTTGTCGTCATTGGCATAAATTATTTTTAAGCAATCGTGGTCGGCACCGCCGGCAGAAATATTTTCAAGTCCCATAAAACGCCCGATACCGTGTTCAAGATGAACCACAAGTTCTCCGATGTTTAATGATGAAACATCAGCAATAAAGTCTTTTGACGAGACTTTATGAGAAGTGCGATGATTTTGTCTGGGACCAAAGATGTCTTGCTCGGATATAAAATAGAATTCATCATTACGAAAGCCATGTTGTAAACCAATAACAATTAGAACAACGCTGTTTTTAGATTTTAGGCAGGCATCGTGCCAATTATCAGCTATTGAGAGATTAAGTTTTAAGTTATTATTTGATATAGCTTCGTTTAATAGGGTAAAAATGCGTTCGCGAGATCCGGCAGTATAGCAACAAATAAAGCGGGACAGCTTACCATATTCATTTAAGGAATTAAGAAGTTCTGTGTATACTTGTGAAGGGGTAATATTTTTAGCTGATGAAAAATTACGACATGGAATTGTGGCAATGTCGACATTTTCAATGCTTTGCGGAAGGTTTAGTGAGCTGAGTTGCAGGTTGACTTTTGATAGAATATCTTCAGGGTGTAAAAACATTTGCTCCGGAGGTACAGGACGGTAGGTATCAACCTCGTTTTGCGGTGTCTTTAATGATAGGTTTTCAAGCCTTGCCTGATAATGATCAATAATACTATCATTTTTGGCTTGCATGGCTGCTTCAACATTGCGCCCGAAAATAATTGTGGCCTGAGGAATATAATCAAAAATTGTCGGTAGTGTGTCTTCATAAAAAAACGGGAGCCAGTTTTCCATTCCCATATATTTTTGAGAATTAGAAACAGCTTCATATATTTCATCATCTTTACATGTAGCACCGAATGTTTCGCGGTAGTGAGAACGAAAATTTTTTATGGTGTTTTCATCTAATATAACCTCACCTGCAGCTTGGAAGGTATAATGATTTTTTTCTCCGGTGGTGCGTTGGGTTAAGACATCAAAGGTACGAATTTTTTCAATTTCATCACCAAATAAATCTATACGTAAGGGCTGTTCGCTACCTGCCGGAAAAATATCTAAAATATCGCCACGAACAGCATATTCTGACGGCTCCATAACCTGTTCTACACGTGTGTAACCGTTGAGCGCGACATAATGTAAAAAATTTGAGAGGCTTAATTGAGAACCTACCTGAATAGATTTCACCGAATTAAGAAAGACCTTTTTAGGCGGAAGTTTTTGCATTACCGCACCAATACTGGTAATAATAATTCGCGGTTTGACGGATGTTGGATTGGGTGCCAAATGAGCCAGGACGTCAACTCTTTCAGCGACAATATTAACATTAGGAGATATACGATCATATGGAACCGTATCCCAGGCCGGAAAAGTAAGAATTTCGGTTTCAGGAGTAATATAGCGCAATAAAGATGCCGTTTGAACCAAAGAAGTTCCATCAGGAGCAATAAAAACAATGTCATTTGGGGAAAGTTGATGAATTTTTTGTAAAACAAAGGCTTCAGCACCATCGGCAACCGATGAAATACTCTTGGTTTCAGATCTGAGTTTTTTCAACTGTTCGAGCATAGTTTTTTATCTTGTTGTTTACATCTGTTTCAAAAATATATACAATTATGCAAGAATAGCAATCAAATTTTAGGGTTTTGAGCAATGCGTCCGCCAATTTTGTTTCCTCTGTTTGCTGATGTGACCACTTTTGCAGGAATTGGTGATAAATATGCCAAGCTATTGGGGAATCTGGATATAAAGAAAATCGGCGATGTGCTTTGGCATTTGCCCTATTCTTTGGTTAACCGCAATATTGTTCCATCATTAAAAAATGTTAAAATCGGAGAGGTAAACACGGTTGAGGTATCGGTAATTGAACACGAACCCCCACGCCGAAAAAGCCAGCCTTATCGTGTAATGTGCGAGGACAATCTCGGTAATCAATTATTGCTTTGTTTTTTTAAGGCTTATACCAGCTCTATTGAAAAAAATCTTCCGGTCGGGGAAAAACGTTTTGTCAGCGGTAAAATCGAGAGTTTTAACAATATGCTGCAGATGAGTCATCCCGATTATATTGTTAAAGACTTGAAGGGTGTTCCGCAGTATGAGCCGATATACGGTTTGACCGCCGGAATTACAAATAAATTTATGAATAAACTTGCCGAACAGGCGTTGCAAAGAGTGCCTGATTTTGCAGAATGGCAGGATGAAAATTTTCTGAGACAACGTAGATTTCCGAGTTTTAATCAGGCTATTATTGCGGTTCATCACCCTCGCAACATTGATGACTTGTTGCCAACAAATCCGATAAGAACACGGCTGGCATATGATGAACTGTTGGCAAATCAGTTGGCATTGGCAATTGTACGGCAAAAAATCAAAAAACAGAAAGGAAGAAAAATTTCCGGTAACGGGTTGTTGCGGCGAAAAGTCTTGGATATGCTGCCTTTTAAGCTTACCAATGCACAGGAAAAAGTTTTAGGAGAGATTTTTGCCGACCAGGCAAGTGATAACCGTATGTTGAGATTATTGCAGGGCGATGTCGGTAGCGGCAAGACCGTCGTAGCTTTGTTGACCATGCTCAATGCCGTTGAATGCGGAACTCAGGCCGCAATTATGGCTCCGACAGAGATTTTGGCTAAACAACATATGGAGACTATCGGACCCGTTTGTGAAGCAATCGGTTTGCGTGCAGAATTGTTAATCGGTAAAGTTAAAGGAAAAGCACGTAACAAAATTATTGCCGATTTGGCTGAAGGAAAAATAGATATCTTAATCGGTACTCACGCCTTGTTTGTTGAAGATGTTGAATTCAATGATTTGGCCTGCGTAATAATTGATGAACAACATCGTTTCGGTGTGCATCAGCGGCTTAATTTATCAAACAAGGGAAACAAGGCTGATATTTTGGTTATGACCGCAACCCCTATTCCGCGAAGTTTGATTTTAACTGCTTTCGGAGATATGGAATATTCAAAAATTGATCAACTGCCGGAAGGGCGTAAACCAGTTGATACAAGGGTTATGCCGCTGACTAAGGCCGATGACGTGATTGAAGCTCTGAAGAACAAATTGAAACAAGGAGCGCGGGCTTATTGGGTGTGTCCGTTGGTCGAGGAATCCGAAAAATTGGATTTGGCAGCAGCAGAGCAACGCTTTGAATTGTTGCAAAAAGTGTTTGGAGACAAGGTAGGACTCATTCACGGGAAGATGAAAGAAAAGCAAAAAGATGAAATTATGGAGCAATTTAAATCCGGCAAAATAAATCTTTTGGTGGCAACAACAGTTATTGAAGTCGGTGTTAATGTGCCGGAAGCAACAATTATGATTATTGAGCACGCCGAACGTTTTGGATTGGCGCAATTGCACCAATTACGCGGACGGGTTAAGAGAGGTAACAATGCGGCAACTTGTTTGTTGCTTTACGGATATCCAATAAGTGATACCGCACGTGCGCGTTTACAGGTTATGAAGCAAACCGAAGATGGGTTTTTGATTGCTGAAGAAGATCTCAAATTACGCGGTGGCGGCGAAATTTTGGGAACGAAGCAATCCGGATTTACCAATTTTAGGTTGGCAGATATGAGCGTCCATCAAGGATTGTTACTGACGGCTTCTCAAGATGCAAAAATGATTGTGAATAATGATCCCGACCTTAAGACCCCACGCGGAGATGCTTTACGTACCCTGCTCTATCTTTTTGAGCGAGACGATGCCGTAAAAACTTATTTGGCAGGATAGTCAGCGTTGGGCAAAGCTTATGTATTTGTGCATTAAGTATGTAAAAACGGTGATAAGTATGGTGTATATAGCTTGAGCAATAAGTTCATTTATTTTGCAAACATCGACTGCAATATACATAAAAATATAATTAATGATCAAAATTGATAAATATACCACCCAGCTTTTAGAATATTCGTGCCAAAGTTTTCCATGCGAATGAAAAACGTAATAACGCATAGTAAAAATTGAGATATTAGTTGAGATTATATAACATATAATCAAAGCTATTTTGTAAGGAGTTGCCAAAAGCGCTACCATAATTACAAATAAAGAATATGAAAAAACGGTATTAAACCCGCCTACAAATAGAAAGCGTAGTTTTTGCGGTAATCTGAACCAAATGTTTTCAAGTCTTTTATATAAGCTCAACATAGAATTATTCCAGATGATATAAGGTATAAACTTTGTTTTCATAAGCGATAGTTGCACTGAGATCAGGTATATATCCAGGGTTATGTGTTTTGTTTACCAATATATAATCGCCACGAATGGGAGCTTCATTACTTATAGGAACCGGAATAATATGATTCATATACCAGATATTATATATTTGAGGATCAAGCTTGAATTTTATTTTAATATCCGGATAACTGTATAACAATGCATTAGCCCAAGCTTTTGTTTTCCACCATATAGTATCAATATATTTGGCGTTTACATCAATATAAATGGTTGTTTCCATAAATTTGGCATGAGAAATGAGATATTCAGCTATATCACGACGTTCTTTACCCTGTTGCGCCATAGAGGTGTTGAGGTTGCAATAGCCGGCAAAAGTTATAATCAAAATTGATATGACAGATAGTAGTAGTTTGGAAGTTATGTTGGTAAAAATGTATACAGTGCAGAAAACTGCCGGAAGATATAAATAATATGGAACACTATAATCAGCTGTCGGTACAAGTCTTAATGATAATACAATCAAATAAGATATTATAGTGCAACCGATTAGGCTTCCTTCGGTAAATAAATGTAAATTTTTAGTTTTTGTTTTTATTAATTTGATAAACATAATAATTAAGGCCAGAACGTTTATTAAAATTTCAGTTTGATAAATTTTTATTGCTTCATTTAGATCTGCTCCATGTGTCATAAGATAACGATTGTCGATGCCAAAGTCGGTTAAAAGCATCCAACCGGTAGCAAAAATAAATAAGCTCCAAAACATCAAATATTCAACCGGAAACTGCCTTATACATTTAATTGGGTGTAAAAATGAGTTGAGAGCGATTTTTCCGTTCATGACAGCAGATATTAACAGATAGATACCAAAACCTCCGTAAAAGATAGCCACAGTTTCTTTACTATATAATGCCAAGTTCATAAAAATCATGAAATACAATAAATATCTTGAAAAGCCGGTTTGTTGAAAACGGCGTAAGAAAATCAGACTTAGCAGTACAAAAATTATGACATTTTGTTCGGGGAAAATGGCGCTGTTGATCCATAATAAAGAAGGAAGTAAATTGATTATTGCAATCATTATCAAGCGTTTGAAAACAGGAATGAAATCAAATAATATGTACATTAGCCATAAAATCAATAACTGTTTTAAGAATATGTATGAGTGTATGAAATAGGTATTATTTGAAATTCCAAAGATAATATTAAGATCAATTCCTTGCAGAGGAGTATATCTAAAGTGGCCGTCAACAGCAGGAAGTATGCCTTTGCTGAAACTTAGAGTGTAGTACCAAGACATACTGTCAAAGTCGGTATATATTGAAATTTCCTGCCATAAGGTATTACCGCAATAAATTAAAAATGAGGCAGTTACAATGCATAGAGCGAACCAATGGCTTTTGTGTTTTTTAGAAAATGTGTAACTCTCATTAGGAGCAAAATCAGCATAACGATTTTGAAAGTAAAATTTGGTTACAATCCAATTTAATAATAAAAAAGCAATAACTGCAATCATCCAAATATAGAGATTACCGTTTAGGAAGTATCGGAAATAAAAGGCAAAATTGTTGTAAATATTGCTTAGAATGTTATCTCTAAAAAGTGGTTCGGTGATCATATTTTTATCCATTTCAAAAGCCATTTGAGGCGTAGTTTTCGTGCAATTATTAACCAATACGGATAGCGATGATAATTGGTTATATTTAAAAATTTGCAAATATCAGCTTTAACTCGAGCATCATTGATTTTCATCAGTTCTTTCTTTTTTACGGAAAAGTTGCCACCGTAAAGATGGTATTTGAACAGAACTTCTTGAAGATTGCATATTTTAAGTCCTGCGGTTAAGACCTGCCGTATTAAGTCATAATCTTCAGCAGGTGTATATTCGGCATTGTAGCGGATATTATGTTTTATTAAATCAGCACGGCGTACCATCATTGATGAATGCATGGAGGTGCAACCACGTAAAGTTTCTTTGATTGTAACTGTAGCCGGTTGCCGCCAAACCCATCCCATATTGGTAATCATTTTTTTGATTTTTGCATAAACACCATGTGCCGGCATATTATTGAATAATTCTCCCCAAGTGCCGACAATAGTAACATCAGGGTGATTGTCCAAGAAAGTAACTTGTTTTGCAAATCTTTCCGGCATTGAGAGGTCATCGTTATCCATAATTGCCAGATATTCCCCTTGGGCCAAATCCATTAGTCGGTTACGGCTACCGGATATTCCGAGATTGTGTTCGTTTTTAAAATATTTTATACGAGGATCGGTAAAGGTTTTAATGATTTCTTCAGAATTATCTGTTGAGCAGTCATTAAGTAATAATAATTCAAAATCAGAAAAAGTTTGTTCCAAAATGCTGTTAATACTGCTTTTTAGAAAAGCTGAAGCATTATAAACAGGAATAAGAACAGAAACTTTAACCATGATACCCCTTGTATAGTAATTTTTAATAATTTCTTATTATCATTGTTAGCGATAGTTGTCTATTTTAAAGCGCTAACCTGTTGATAAGGAACTGCTCATGAAAAAACTGTTGATTGTTATTCCGTGTTATAATGAAGAGGAAGTTTTACCATCAACTCTTAACACAATGTCAAAGTTGTTAAATAAGATGATTGATGATAAGTTGGTTTCACCTGACAGCCGTGTTCATTATGTTGATGATGGAAGTCATGATAAGACCTGGGAGGTATTGGTTAAAGAATGTAATAAAAATCAGCTTTTCGAGGCTTCTAAACTATCTCGCAATTTTGGTCATCAGGGGGCAATTTTGGCCGGTATGTACGACAATGATGCTGATTTGTATTGTACGATTGATGCTGATTTGCAAGATGATCCTAATTGCATAATTGAAATGGTAAAAAAGATAAATGAAGGAAATGATGTTGTTTATGGGGTACGAAAGAGACGTGATTCTGATACGTTTTTTAAGCGTTTTACAGCTCAAGCTTTTTATAAAATAATGTCTTGGCTTGGTGTTAAGGTGATTTATAATCATGCTGATTTTAGGATGATGACTAAACGTACTGTTGAACAATTGAAGCAATTTCCTGAACGTAATCTTTTTTTACGCGCTGTCGTTCCATTGGTCGGTTTTAAGTCCGATATGGTTTATTATGATCGTACCCCACGTCTTGCCGGAGAAACAAAATATCCACTAAAGAAGATGTTGGCTTTTGCATGGAATGGAATATCAAGTTTTTCAATAGTGCCTTTGCGATTGGTTACTTTGATGGGATTTTTAATTTCTTTTCTGGGGGCTTGTTTTATTTTAAGAATCTTGATTAATTACAGTTCTCATGGCTCTGTTTCCGGTTGGGCTTCTACAGTTACATTGATTACGGTGTTTAGCGGGGTACAACTGATTTCTTTAGGAATTATCGGCGAATATATTGCCAAAATCTTTGTTGAAGTCAAACAAAGACCATTATATATCGTTGAAGAAAAGGTGAAAAAATAAATGAAAAGTATAAAATATACGGGGGAACGTTTTATTCCTGAATTTAAGACAAATTCTATTATGGCTTTAGAGCATTATCATAGGTATATGCTTGTCGAGCCGTATTGTAAAAATAAGAATGTACTGGATATTGCTTGTGGTGCTGGTTATGGATCTGAATTAATGAGCAAGACAGCAAGTAAAGTTATTGGAGCTGATATTGATCCTAAGGTTGTGGAATATTGCAATTCTCAATATGTACAAGGAAAAGATAGAGGAAATTTGCATTTTGAGGTAAAATCTGTTGATGCAATTGATTATTCCTCAGATACATTTGATATTATCACTTGTTTTGAAACTATAGAGCATATCTCAAAACAATCACAGGAGAGAGCTGTTTCATTGTTTTCTGATGTTTTGAAAGATGATGGAATTCTTTTTATATCTACTCCATCGCTTATTTCTCCTTTACATATTAAAGACAACAAGTATCATGTGCACGAGTTATCACAAAAAGAATTTTATGATCTTTTGTCTTCTCGATTTAAATATGTGCGTATTATAGGACAGTCTGTTTGTTTGTGCAGTATAATAGGCGATTTAAAAAGACCCTCAGATATAATTACAACAGAGAAAAATCTAAAAATTGAAGATTGTAAATATCTTATTGCAATATGTTCGAATACAGATGTATCTCTCATGAGTGGAGCATCTATATATGTTGATACCACATCTTCACCATTGGTAAAGTTAACATATATCAGAAATAAAATAGGATGGGTAATAGCAACCTATAATTGTTGCATAGGTATATTAGCTAAAATAAGTCCTTTTAAAACATTGAGTAAAAAAATTGAAAGTTTGAAGTGGTAAAATTAAGCCCCAGCACGGGGCTTTATTTTTATTGATCCAAAAATGAGCGTAATTTTCGTGAGCGGCTCGGATGTTTGAGCTTACGCAAGGCTTTAGCCTCAATCTGGCGAATGCGTTCACGCGTAACATTAAACTGTTGTCCTACTTCTTCCAATGTGTGATCAGTATTCATACCAATACCAAAACGCATACGCAAAACGCGCTCTTCACGCGGTGTCAGAGATGACAAAATACGTGTACAGGTTTCTTTAAGGTTGGAGTGAATTGCTGAGTCAAGCGGTTGTAATGCACTCTCGTCCGGAATAAAATCACCGAGAGAAGAATCTTCTTCATCACCAACAGGGGATTCCAAACTTACCGGTTCTTTGGCAATTTTCATAACCTTGCGTACTTTTTCCAAAGGCATGGACAGGCGAGTGGCTAGCTCTTCTGGTACCGGTTCACGTCCCATTTCAGATAGCATTTGGCGAGAAGTACGAACAAGTTTGTTAATTGTTTCAATCATGTGAACAGGAATACGAATAGTGCGAGCCTGATCGGCAATTGAACGAGTTATGGCCTGACGTATCCACCATGTTGCATAAGTAGAAAACTTGTAACCACGACGATATTCGAACTTGTCAACGGCTTTCATCAAACCGATATTACCCTCTTGAATGAGGTCTAAGAACTGCAGACCACGATTGGTGTATTTTTTAGCAATAGAAATAACTAAGCGTAAGTTAGCCTCAATCATCTCTTTTTTGGCACGTTCTGCTTCACGTTCCCCCTTTTTGATGGTATCGACCATGCGACGGTATTCGCTAATCGGCAGGCCACATTCTTTAGCCATTTGAGCAATACTGTCGCGAATATCAGTAATTTCGGTACCGTGTTTATTAACAAAATCCTGCCAATGTTTATCTTTTTTACGGGAGATATTTTTCAGCCAATCTGGGTCTAGTTCTGATAGTTGATATTCATTGAGAAAGTCATCGCGTTTTACTTTACAAGACAGTGCATAGCGCAACAATTTACCTTCCAACCCCATAAGACGTTTGTTCAGATCATTTAGCTGTTCAACCAACTGTTCAATTCGATTAGCATTCAAATGGATTGAACTCATTAGCTCAACAAGCTCACGTTTTACCTGAACATACTTCTTTTCCAAAGCAGGTTTTATGTTTTGTCCCGATATAATGGCGGTTACACGTTGACTTTGAATTTTTTTCAAATCGTCGTAATAGCTTGAGATTTTATTTAATATTTCAAGTACTGGTTCCCAAAGAGCTTCTTCCATTGCGGAAACAGATGCGGAAGAGTGTCCGGTAACATCGTCATCATCATCGTCAATATCATCAGTAGATGTTTCTTCTCCGTTGTCAGTTTCCTCGGATTTATCAGATATATCATCGACATCATCACCTTCATCATTATCGACGGTATCATCAAGATCCATATCTTCTTCAAGATCTTCATCAATATCATCAAGACTGTCTTCTTTATCGGCAATTTCTGCAGTTACTTTTTCAAGATCCATAACGGTTGAAGTACTGTCTTCATCATCATAAACAATAGCTTCGGGATCGTCTCCGTACATCATTTCAAGGTCGACCACATCACGAAGTTGCATTTGACCATTTAATAAGTCATCACGCCATGATGCAATAGCCTTAATTGTCATCGGACTTTCGCACAAGCCGTCAATCATAACGGTTTTTCCGGCTTCAATACGTTTGGCAATAGCAATTTCGCCTTCTCGGGATAAAAGCTCAACGCTTCCCATTTCCTTTAAGTACATACGCACCGGGTCATCATAACGTCCGATATCTTTTTCATCAAGGTTACCGCTTTCATCGTATTCTTCAGAAGTATCTTCATTTTCTTCAGGTTCGAAGTTATCAGCGTCCGATTCTGATATAATGCTGATACCCATATCAGAAATTTCGGCCATGATATCTTCTATTTGTTCTGAAGATTCTTTTTCTGACGGAAGAGCCTTATTGAGTTCCTCGACAGTTATATAACCGCGAGTTTTTCCTTTTTCGATAATACGTTTGACAGCACTGCCCAAGGTATCAATAAGCGGAGCGTCTGAGGTATTAGAGTCGTAAAAATCTTGATTTTCTGTATCTGACATTCTTTTTCCTAAAATCGACTTTAGTCCCATTTTAAAAGGGAATAAATTTTGCTAGCGGTTTTCTTTTAATGATAATTTACTCAATTGTCAATAATACGATTGCATTTTAAGTAATATTTTCATACTACTGTAACAATATATAGTTAAAATTAACGTTTTTTTAAAGCCTTGGCCGATTTTAAATGTTTTTTTCATCTAACAGAGCTTGACGATCTTTTTTTAGCATTTCATAGCGTTCATAAACATCATCAGGGAACGACTCGGAAGTTTCCATAATACGGAGACATTCTTTGATGTCTTTTTCTACTTGTCCCAACTGCATTTCGAGGATTTTGTTACTAATTTCATCACGAAGTTTGGTTATAAACAGATTCTGCTGCTTAAGCATTTTGAGTTCCCATAACGATAACACTATTTTGCTAAAATCTGATGACATCAATTCACTCATCACTATTTCTGAAGTCAGTTGCTCGTGTTCGTGGCTGAGATTAGTCATCTTTTCCCATAGCATATTAAGTTCGGTATTAGGAATTTCAAACATTCCGAGTTGTTCTTCAAACTCTCCTATAAGTTGCGGATAATATATGAATGCAGAAAGCACAAAACGGGCAACATTCTCGTCCAACGAGCGTTTTACGTTGAGATTGGAGTGAAACGTTCTGTGTTTAGGAGAATATACATTTTTTGGGGTTGATGGTTGTATAGCAGATTGCGGACGGCGAATTTCATTATAAATACGGGTCTTCATATCCTGAAGATAATATCCCCTGACCTTTTCGTCCGTAATCTTACCAATTTCTTCATAAATGTTTTTTTCAAACATGGCCTTTTGTTCAGGGGTGGCAGTCGGCTGAGACTGTAAATTTTTGCGCCATAATAAATCTGCCAGAGGGGTGGTGTTGGTAATTGCTTTTTCGTATTCTTCAGCACCTTTAGCTTTTAAGAACTCATCAGGGTCCATTTTGTCCGGCAGAAATACGTATTTGAGCGAATATCCGGGTTTTAGTATCGGTAAAACTCGATCAACAGAACGGACAGCTGCGCGAATTCCAGCGCTGTCGCCGTCAAAACAAAGTGTCGGTTCGGGACAGATTTTCCACGCTTCTTGGATTTGGTCTTCAGTTAATGCCGTACCTAGCGGCGCAACGGCATATTCAAAGCCGTATTTAGATTGAGCAATAACATCCATATAACCCTCACAAATTATGATACGCTTGTTTTCGTAAGCTTTATCGCGGGCATAATTCAGATTATACAGGATTTTACGCTTGTTGAATATAGGAGTTTCCGGAGAATTAAGATATTTGGGCTGTTCATTGCCCATAACACGCCCACCAAATCCAATAATACGGCTGCGTTTATCCATAATCGGGATAATTACACGATTGCGGAAAAAATCATAGACTTTAGAGTTTTTTTCGGACAGTACAGCAAGACCGAGTTCAATCATATCACTTTCAGAAACATTTTTAGACAACAAATAGGCGCACAATCCATTGTTATCCGGAGCATATCCGAGTCGAAATTTTTTGATTATAGCATCATCAAATCCACGGCGATCCAAGTATTCAAAAGCCTCTCGTCCGGCCGGAAGAAGCAAGTTTTTTTCAAAAAATCCGGTGGCAAGTTCCATAATTTCGTACCATGAGCTGCGATGTTTGGCTTCTTCTTCATTTTCATGACTGAATTTGGGAACTTTTAATCCGGCTTTGTTGGCCAGTTTGGTAACGGCATCCATAAAAGGAACTCCTCCGGCTTCCATCTCAAACTTGATAACATCACCATGTGCACCGCAACCAAAACAGTGATAAAAACCTTTGGCCTCATTAACCGTAAATGAAGGCGTTTTCTCATTATGAAAAGGACACAGACCAGTATATTCCCGCCCTTTGCGTGTAAGTTTTACCCTGGCTCCGATTACATCAGCAATCGGAACTTTGGCGCGGATTTCATCAAGAAATCTATGAAAGTCTGTGTTTTCCATACAATTATTTGCTTAAGGCAGCCTTAATCTTACCGCTGGCAGAACCAAAATCCATCTGTCCGGCGTATTTTTCACGAAGTTTACCCATTACAGCGCCCATATCTTTCATTGATGAGGCGTTAAGTTCTTTAATGATTGAAGCAATAGCGGCATCAACCTCGGCATCACTCATCTGTTTTGGCAAAAACGAATTGATGATTGTAATTTCTTTTTCTTCTTTTTCTGCCAGTTCGGGGCGGTTGCCGTCACGATACATTTTAGCTGATTCCTGACGCTGTTTAATCATGGTTTGCATCATTGACATTAAATCAGCCTCGGCGGCACATTCTTTACCTTTGCCGCGAGCATCAACATCTTTTTCTTTGATGCCGGCCAAAATCATACGGGCAGTGCTCAATCTGTCTGAATCATGATTTTTCATTGAATCTTTGATTGCATTTTGAATATCATCTCTTAACATCAAATTTCTCCTCATTTTTTATCTGTGGTAAAAATATACCCGAGTGAGTTAAAATGCAATAAAAAAGAGAAGCGCGTTTTCCTCGAAAGGAAAAGGCGCTCTCTTCTGCTTAGTTACGGTTTGTCAACCAAGGAAACTATTGACAATCATGCTACCGCCGAGGCATAAACACAGGACAATGAATGCGGCAATTGCGGTAGGAATAATCTCTTTTTTGAAGATACTGTCTTTCATAATCTTAAAAACTAATGATTTGTTAATTATAAATTTGATAGCGTTTGATGTAGCACTATTAAAAATGAAAATCAAGATGTTTTTAAAAATAAAATCTAATTGAGGTCATAAATTCTTCAGAATCAATACCTTTGCTGTTGTCTTCAAATTTATATTCGGCTGATAAACCCCAGTTGGTTGAAAGCGGAATGTTGGCTTCAAGTTTATAAGTCTTGGTGTTGGCAAACCAGGTTGTGCCAAACATTTGTTTAGCTTCAGCCAATAGTTTAAAATCACGAAAATGCAAAAAAACTCCACCGGCAAGTGAAATACCGGCATAGGCGTTGTGAGGTAGAAAACCGCCATAAGCTCCCTCTACTCCGCCATTTATGTAGCCCCATAGATGAGGCAAAAGCTCGACTGTGGCTCCACCATCAACATGAATTTTGGTGGCATAGCCTTCTTTTTGATTGGTTGGATTATAAGCGCGCCATATATCCCAGTTGATACCGAAAGATGTTGGCGTAAACATATAATTTATTGGTGATAGTGAACGTATACCTAAAATGTTAAATTCACTCAATACGGTTTTATGTGTCTTGTCATAATGACGCCAACGACTGTTTAAAAAATTAATTTCGGCACCGGTCAATAAACCATAATCATTATCAGTCAAAGAATGATAAGCCGGACGATAAGAAATCTCCTGAAAAACCTGCCCATGTGATTTTCCAACACCAAATGTGGCACGCATAGCCTCATGAGATTTGAGCGGAGAGCGTCCCTTTGGGGTTTCGGACATTTGGGCTTTTTGATTTTGAAGTTGATTACGCGCTATCAACCCCTTAAAACTGCGGCGACGGTATTCTTTGAGATCAAATTCTTTTTTGACAAATTGATATTGTACATATTGATAAGCGGTTTCCAAAACATCGGATTTTTCATCATCCGGAACATTACTTAAGCTATAATCTTCATCGTGAATTGCTTTAATAAAGGCCTTTTTTTGCTGAGCATTCATTTGATTGGCACGATGAACAATTTTTGCTTGTCTGGATGGACGGTATTTGATGGATTTTACCAAATTTTGACTACGAAATACGGCTTTGATGGTATCAACAGGAATAGTTTGGGCCGGGAATTTATCCGCCAAATGCAACGACGGACGAACGGCATCAAGAGCTTCCATAATCATATAAGAGCAGTTTTTGGAAAAGAAATAGTAGCGGGTTTGAGTTTGTCCCATCTCCCATAGATGAGCAACGAACATATCAATTTCTTGCGGGGTTAGATCGAGGTTAAGTTCCCAAATATCACGGTTTTCGATATTGTTATAGGTATTGATGATGTCATAATAAGGTTTGACCGTCCAGCCGCCGTAATATCCGCCTGTAAGACCGTAAACCGCAAAAAGTACGCTGTTTTCTTGTCCGGCAGTAAATGCACCATAATTGGCACCATGTGCCAAAAGTTGAGTCCCCTTACGCGCGGTATCAATACGCAACAACGTATGACCGAACAACGATGACGGATTATTCATATATGCATCCGTAAAAAGCAAGGTTATACCAGATGGATTTAAATCAGATTTAAACTGGTTATATTCTTCGCAATTCACATTAACTTGTTTTATCAACTTGTTGTTTTTTAAAAATATATATCTTGCAGGGAATATGCATATTTTGTCTTTATCGGTTCCGTATTGAAACAATTTTATAGTAGCATTGAGTTCTGCTTGAGGATTGGTGCGGCCGTCTTGAGCCAAAAAGAAGTTGTTGCTGTCAATGCTCGATTTATAGCCACCTAATAGTTTGGGGCGATAATGTACCAATGCCAGCCATTCGGGAGAATGGGCAAGATCAACTTCTGCGCCCAAGCTTAGCGATGGCAATAAAAGGCAAAAAATTATAAAAATCAGACGTAACATAAAATAAAATAAAAAGGCTCTTGTTGTTGGCAAGAGCCTTTACCGTAGCTTGAAGATTAAGCTTTCAACATAGCAAAGATTTGCTGTGTTACAAAAATGGCATCAACATTGCTGTCCGGGAAAATGGCAGCAAAATTCTGTTGAGATTTTTTAGCAAATTCAGCTTTATCAACATTTAAGATACCAGCCAATGTATCAAGAGTTTCGCCCTCACCTCTGGCTGCATCTAAAGCATATTGTTCCATGTTGTTTTCAATGAAACTGAATACCATTCTTTGGGTGCCGCCGCTTACACGACCGTTAGGATCGCAACCCGATGTACCAAAAGTAATACCAAAGGTTTGGTTACCAAAGATACCATTGGTGGTAACAGCTAAAACTTGCGGAGCGATACCACTTTGTCCACGCCAAGCCATAGAACCTAAACCGCAACCGGTGCTGTCATTAGCTTTAACAGGACTAACGGTCAATAAAGCAGCGCAAACAGCTGATAGAAGATAAATTTTTCTCATTATAAAATCTCCAAATAAGTGTTTATAAACACTTTGAATATAGCATAATGGCTATATATGAAAAGCAAAAAAATAACTCGCACACAGAATATTTATCTTGCAAATCAAATTATTTTGTATTATAAGGGATGTAATTTTATTGAATATGACTGTGGAAGGTTTTACTTTTCCAGTCAAATTTTTTTCGTTTAAATTTGTGAGGTGTAAAATGGATAAGTTTCCTTTAACCAAAGAAGGTTTTAAAGCTTTAGAGCAAGAATTGAAAAACTTAAAAGGCGTTGAGCGCCCGAATATTATTGCGGCAATATCTGAAGCTCGTTCTCATGGTGATTTGTCAGAAAATGCCGAGTATCATGCGGCTAAAGAAAAACAAAGCTTTATTGAAGGACGCATTCAGGAGCTAGAGGCTGTTGTCAGCCGAGCACAGGTTATTGATACTTCTCTGAACAAAGGCGATGTTATTCGTTTTGGTGCAAAAGTATTATTGGTTGATGAAGATACCGACAAAGAAAGTAAATACCAGATTGTCGGAGATTATGAAGCAGATATTGAAAAGAATAAAATTTCGGTTTCATCACCTTTGGCCAAAGCTTTGATTGGCAAAGAAGTCGGAGATACAGCAGAATATATGGCTCCGGGAGGCAAGAAATCTTTTGAGATTTTGGAAGTTTCTTACTAATTAGATCCAATATGTATTTAAGATTATACCACCGGTTTTTATCGGTGGTATTTTTTTATGTCGTGCCTCTATTTTACTCGTTAAAATCGTCAAGAGGTCTACAATGTTTTAAGAAAAATTGAAGATGCCCTGACTTTTTTAGCAAGCTAAAAAAGAGGCATGACTGGTTATTAAAAAGGGCGGTGTTTTTAGCACCGCCCAGTATCAATGATTTACATTGATAATTTCAATGCAGGCATTTCATAAGCCCTTTCTTCGATGTCTTCATAAGCCCTTTCTTCGATGTCTTCATAAGCCCTTTCTGCTTCTCTTGCCTCAATTAATTTATCACTAATTAATTTATCACTTACAGCTCTTTGTATATTTTCAGGTAATTTTTCTTCACAAGTACGCTGTGTAACTCCCGAATATACAGCACCGAACATATTTACATTGCCGTCAGCTGTACTGTCAAGAGCTTCTTGTGCTGTATAACGTGTACGGCAATTTGGATTAGAAACTGCATCTCCGCTCTTTCTTAAATTTCCAGTAGGGAGCTCAACTGCAGGAGCTTTTTGTGCGATAGCAATTGCTTCTTTTGTTTCAGTAGCTTTCTTAAGCTCTTCAACATCTACTTTTTTCTCAGAAACGGCAGCTTTTTCCATTGTTGCTTTAGTTTCCGTCTGTTGCGCATTAACATTAAAGCTCCACAGTAATGCCAACGATATAATTAAAAGTATCTTTTTCATGGCCATTCTCCTTATAAAAATAATTGTTGCTATATAGATATATCTTACTTTCCTCACATCCCCATTATGTAATTAAATTGTAACATATTTGTAACATTTGGTCAAGCTTTTTCGAACAAACATAAAAATGTGTAAAAGATTGATTTTATTTTGATTTTTTATATTCGGCTAATTAAAATATAGATGTTTTTAATTTATTTACGGTTTTGTGTTGTTAAAGCGATTCTATTACATAATTTGTAATTTTGGGGGCGATTCGGTCTTCCCCTGCTCTGGCGGGGTGGGAAACTATACAAATATTGGATTTTGGAGTTATAGAAGTTAGTGGATCTACTACTATAACTTTGGGTACTAATGGAAATGTGAGCAGTGCATCAATGATAAGCCATAGAGATGAACATCAAGGAATTATAAGATATAATAACGACACTGGTTCATCTGTTAAAATTCAAATAACTAGACCTGGTAGTGCTTCTTTCACCTGTGTTGCAAATTGTAATAATGCATGTTCTTCACTGAATGCAAGTTCTTTTACATTTAATCCTCAAGGAAACAAGACTGTGCAAAACAATTCATCTCAAGAGTGGGATTTGGGGACTTCTGTAGTAGTGTCAAGTACTTCATGCCAAGGTATATTTGAAGGAGTTGCAAATTATACTGCAAAGGTTGATAAAGTTTCACAAACTGTTCCTATAGGTATAAAGATAACTCTTGGTAATATCCCTATAATAACGGTTACGGCACAAGATGATATGAATTTCGGAGATATACTTTCTTCAAGTTCATCTACTGTAAGTGTTGGAACAAATGGTAACAGAACCTGCTCACCGCCATCAAACTGCATAAATAACCAAAGCATTCAAGGAAGTTTTTTGGTGCAAAGTTCTTCCAATACTCCCTTAAGCATCACAGTTGATTGCCCAACAGGGGCTGTACCTATGACTGGAGGATCCAACAACTTTTATATTGATTCTTTCGTATGTTCTCTAAGTAG